>NZ_CATMPS010000073.1:0-1649 GCF_950073225.1 uncultured Oscillibacter sp. | reverse complement strand
CTCCAGCTACCGTTAATGTTTCCCAATAAGGACTTGAGCGAATTTGAACGAAGCAATACGATATTTCACGGAACCGGATTCCTATACCTTGGCTTATATAACGAAGAATATTACGTTTTACTTGACTTAAAAAGTGAACAGGTGTATCAAGTGGACATGGCGCGAGTTCGCCCAACATTAGGAGAAGAAACCAGAGCGGATATTCTAAGATGGGCGCTTCCGTTCTTTAATAAATTTGAAGATTTGGTACGTTGCTTTTTCGGCGGCGAACTTTACGATGAGGATGAGTTGACATTCGATATTGAATGAGATGGAGAAAAGCAATTCCCGTTCATCGGAAAACTGACTATGAGGGACTGAACCCACCATGGAGACTGTCAAACGCGGCTATGTGCCGAAAGATACCATCGAATTTGGCTCCAAGGCTGCGGCCAAGCTGAACGGCGCCGCCCAGGAGCTGGCGTTCCTGCTGGACCGGGGATACGACACCAAATCCGCCTCCACCTTCGTGGGCAACCACCACCTGCTCTCGGAGCGCCAGCGGCTGGCTCTGGCCCGGATCACCTCGCCCCGCGCCGCTCTGGAGGAGCGGGAACGCAAGCGGCTCCGGGAGGCCCCGGAGGCCCTGGTGCTGGACGGCTTCAACACCATCATCACCCTGGAGGTGGCCCTGTCCGGCTCTCTGCTCCTGGAGGGGATGGACGGCACCATCCGGGACCTGGCCGGACTGCGGGGGAGCTACCGCATCGTGGACAAGACGGTGCGGGCCGTGGAGCTTCTGCTGGCCCGGCTGGAGGCCCTGTTTTATCTGGATCGGCAGGTGTCCAACTCCGGACGCCTCCGGGCGCTGCTGCTGGACAAGGCGGCGGAGCGGAGCGTCCAAATCCAGGTGGAGCTGCACCCCAGCGTGGACGGCGTTCTCTCCCGCCTGGAGCACGTGGTCACCACCGACGCCATCATCCAGGATAAGTGCGGCAGCTGGTACAACCTGAACCGGGGAATCATCGAGGAGGCTGTCCCGGAGGCGTGGGTTTTGCGGCTGGAGCCATCATACATCTGAAATTGCCATTGACAAAGTTGTGGGAGGAAAAATTATGCGCGACACGATAAAACTGCAAGATTATTTTCTGGCAAGAATACAGGCAGATACTGCACGCATAAAGAGATTTGAGGAAACCCTCAAAAACACAGAGCCGTCTAATGGGCAAGGCATTCGGCTCGGGAAATCTCATCTATCAAAATTGTACTTGGGTTGCGCGAAAGCCTCATATTCTGTGGGTGCTGACCTGGGCGAAGTGTATTCGTATTACATTCAGTCCATAAATTATTACAAGGACGCCTGTACGCCGGCAGACAGCTTGTATGGTGTAATTGATTATTTGTCGATTGGCATGTTGTTCCAAAGGTCAAAACAGGAATTTCTCTCTGCTTTAGAAATAATGGCAGAAAAATTCAATTCCCAGGATGGACTGATTTGCTGCTTGCTCCAATATTTACAGGACAAGGGTAAGGGCACAAGCCCGGGTAGTGTCAAGATTATTTCGCAAATTAGTATGCAGACTCTGGGTGGAATGAAGTCAGCCGGCAATAGAGGTGTCCTCCAGAGCAGCTTCCAGGTGCCTCATATTCATGTACTTCTTGTTGCCCCA
>NZ_CATMPS010000072.1:0-1670 GCF_950073225.1 uncultured Oscillibacter sp. | reverse complement strand
GTCCGTCATTCAGCGGGTTGCCCGCGGCCATGACCTCCTCCTCCGGCTGCTCCGAGGACAGGTAGATCTTATAGTCCCCATCCGGGAAGAATAACCTTGCGGCCTGCTCCGGCGAGCGGGTCAGAACTACGGAGGACACGATCAAAAGCAGGATACCGCCCAGGCTGAGTGAGGCCGCGATGCTCACCGCCTTTTTCCGGTCCCGCCGGAAGTTTGCAAGACCCATGGACACAGGATTGAGCCTGATGCGTTTCTTCCGGCTGCGGATTCGTTCCTGTCCGGCGGAAAAGCGTACCGCTTCCAGCGGCGAAATACCGGCGGCTATTTTCACCGGTCTGCGGACGGAGACAGACACCATGAACCAGCAGGCCAGGACGGTCAGAAGCACAGACAACCCATAGTAGGCCCCATGGAACCCCTTGGGGAACAGGAGCAGGCCGCTGAGAACGCCCAGCAATACGCCAAGGGTAATTCCAATGCCGCCCAGCCGGCGGCTCTCCCTTTTGACAATGCGCCGGATCTGTTTGGGCGTCGCCCCGATGGTGCGCAGCTGCCCATAGCTCTGGATCTTATCCTGGACGGAGATACGGAATATGCTCTGGATGACCACATAGCCGCCAATCAGCACAAGGGCCGCGATGCCGCCGATGGCGGCAAAGTCAATGGACTTGGAATAATAGGCAAAGTAGCTGCTGTTCATGCCCACATGGGGAAGGCCATACCGGGCGGCGATCTCCTGGCAGTAGGCGGTCATGACCTCCCGACTCAGCTGTTCATCGTTTTGAAAATGCACATAGGCGCGATACCCGGCAGGATCAAATCCGGCCCACTGGGTCAAGGCCGTCTTGGAAACGGCAATGGCGCAGGCATTTGCTTCCTTTTCACCCACATTTGACAGGATGCCGGTCACGGTGTAGTCTCCATGAAAGCTCTCAGTGTCCAGTCGAACGGTTTCACCGATTTTGGCGTTGGAACCGTAAGCGGACAGAAAATATTCGCTGACAGCGATCTCGTTTGCCTGCTCCGGGAGTTCTCCCTTTACCAGTTCCATCTGGCTGCGGGCAATATGGATCATGTCGCTGTCACAGTACACATAGGAAGCGTTGTAGCCCCGCTCCGAATGCTCCTGTCCCAACAGATAGTATTCGCCCACCCGGGCAAGCTCCGGCAGGTCCTTCAGCGCCGCCACATGGTCCGCATCCACGCCGGTGAACACCGCCTCGTAGGTGTCGGCCACCTGATTGCGCTGGAGCTGCGCCACGGAAACGGACAGAATTGCCGCAAAGGAGATCAGGAACGCCGCCAGGGCCACGGCAATCACCACCATCCGATTCCGGCGCTTCTCGCTGGCAAGGCTCCGCCTCGCCAGCTTCTTTACAATGGCGCCGGTGTCGTTTTCAAAGGGCCATGTCATACTCCACCTCCAGATGATACTCGCAGCTGCTCTATCAGAGACAGTTTATTTTGATGCTTCAGCGCCGCCCAGGTTACCGTCAGCGCAGACAGGACTACAACCGCACCGTAAACCAGGGCAATCCCAACCGGGAAGCGATAGTGCAGGTACGTCATAAGCCCGTTTTTCAAGTGGGAACACAGGGCAGCTCCCACACCACCGCCAATCAGCAGAGAGAAAAACAGCCCTATCCCTGAAGTCATCAGGCTTTCACAGC
>NZ_CATMPS010000071.1:0-2576 GCF_950073225.1 uncultured Oscillibacter sp. | reverse complement strand
ATATGACCTACCCCATCGTCAAGCACTTCGACGGCCTGAACGACGGGCTGGTGTCGGTGGAGTCGGCTAAGTGGGGAGAGCGGTTCACTCTCCTGGAGCCCCAGGGGAAGCGGGGCATCTCCCACGGGGACGTGGTGGATCTGAACCGGGAGAACATCCGGGGCTTCGATGTGCGGGAGTTCTATGTAAAGCTGGCGGCGGATTTGAAGAGCCGGGGGTATTGAGCGAGGAATAATACAATTATGTTTGGCATAGGGGGAGCGGTGTATGACTAATGAAAAAAGAGCGGAATTGCTTGTTCAAAAATATGGTTTTGACTTTGATGAAATCTCTAAAGGCGAAATCCGAAATTTGATTGAACAGGAAATAGAGTGCTTTCAAGAAGGCAGTTCGGAATATATACGGGTACTTTGTGGTTATTTATTTTGCCTCGGCAATATTGCTGATGTACCTCTGCTCGAAAAGGCAAAGCATGGAATAAATTTTGATGTTGGTTGTATGATAGACCAAGAATGGATAGGCAGTCTGAAAAATGGCGGTGCTGAGAATGAGTCTATCCGTTCCAGAAATGAGATTATTGATAGTTTTGTAGCGTACTATAAAGACTTTACAGCAGATGCAGATGATGGAGATGAATGGGGCGGCTCCATGTTTTCCACTTCACTTTTTGACGATTGAGTAATTTCTGTGTAATATGCCATATCAGTTTTGTTGCGAAAACCGGCTAAAACACAGCTTGCAACCCATAGTTGCGGAATAGTTGGTAGCAGCAACACGGCCTGATGCCGTAAAATCGCCCCATGAGGAGGTAATTTCATAGCTGCGGGATTTTGGGGTATGTACGGCTTTCAGTTCTGCCACTACCTGTCGGCTTTGCTCGGCTTTCTGTCAGAGCAGTGTCTATCCTAACGACCCTTAGAGCCTGTTTGTCATTTTCTCTGTCTTAAACTCTCCCCTAGAGTGGGCCCTTCTGGTTGGTTCACAGTGGACCTACCCTCGGTTCTCCGCCAGGACGCAATAACCCCCTGGCGGAGAACTTTTATTTTTTCGCACTACTTCAGCCGGTATAAATTTGAGCTGAGGCTCCCGTTCTCCCGCCAGCGATGCTCCTTGGAGATCAGTTCCGCCTTGCACAGATCATCCAGTGCCCGCTTGACGGTGGAGCGGGACAGCCGCAGCTCTGCGGAGATCGTGCGTATCCCCGGCCAGCACTTGCCCTCGTTGTCGGCGTGGTCCTTCAGGTACATATACACAGCCCTTGCTCGGTGGTTCAGGTCGGACTGATAGATCTTCTCGAAGTATCCCATAGACTACTCCTGCCCCCCATCTGTGCGGACAACCACAGGGGGAGGCGGCTCCCGCCTGGTGCGTCTGGCCTGAGCGTAGGACGCGCCGCCTCTGGCGGCTGTAGTTTTCGGAGGAACCGGGGGAGCGGGAGGGGTATCGCTCTCCGTCTGCTGTGCGTGGTGACAGCGGAAGATCGCCTGCTCCAGTTCCTGCTTATTGGCATAGGCCACGGTCCGGGCGGCCCGCTCCGGCAGCAGGTACGGATCACCGAAGGAGATGCCCCAGTCCAGGAAGAGCCTCAGCCGCGTCTGCATGGGGTGTGTCCCTGTCTTCATAACCACGAACTGGCCCTTGGGGATGGACTTCAGCTCATCCGGCGTCATGAGAGGCCGCTCCATCATCTGGAGGGAGCGGCTGGCACTGTCTTTCCCACCGCCCTTGCTCACCGATCCGCTCATGACGGTGCGGCTGCCCAGGGCCTTGGACAGCACCTCGGCGGTCTGAGAGTTGGGGGCGAAGCCGCCGAAGATCGTGTCCTGGACGTTGTCTTGAATGATCTCAGAGCCCTCCTTCCCATAGTTTTTCTCCAGCTGTGCCAGCGACTGAATGATCGGCACCAGGGTCAGCTTGCGGGAGCGGCCGGCGCTGAACAGAGGCAGGATGTCGAAGGCGGGCATGGTGCCCAGCTCATCGCAGAACAGCACCACCCGGTTGGGCAGCTTGCCGCCGTTCTCGTCCGCCACGGAGAACAGCTCACGAGAGAGTGTCTGGATCATCAGGCCGGCCATGAAGTTCTTGCTGGGGTCTTCTTCCGGCAGAACGAGAAAGATGGCAGACTTTTGGGAGGCAAAAGCTTCCGCATCAATGGCGCTGTCGAAGCACAGCACCTGCTCCAGCTCGGAGTCCAGGAAGGCGTTCAACCTGGACAGCACCGTGGACATGACCGAGGCCATGGCCTGTTCCGCCGAGTTGAGAGCGGCTCCGGCGAACCACCGTGCCTTGTGCGTGTCGGGGAGTGTGTCCATCATGACCTGAAAGCCGTTCTTGCCCTTGGCGGTCTTGCTGGGCGCCAGCAGATCCTGCACCAGCTTGAACACGCTGACGATGTGCCGCCGCTCCTGGGGAGCCTCCTCTGTAGGCGGCAGATACTCCGCCAGCAGGAGAACGACTGCTGTAAGCAGTCCCTCAGCAGAATCGTAAAAGAACTGGTTCTGCCCATAATTACCGGCATCACCTTCTGGGTTTATGATGGTTTTCGCTAATATTTTTGCGTACTTCTCCGCCTTGGC
>NZ_CATMPS010000070.1:0-2598 GCF_950073225.1 uncultured Oscillibacter sp. | reverse complement strand
GGGAGGACAGCCGCCCGGAACCAGCGACACAGCAGGGAGTAGGAAATGCTCTGCACACAGATACATTCCTCCCCGTCGTCCAGCAGGAGGCAGTTGCCGCCCACGTTGTTGCAGCACTCCCGCGTCAGCCTCCGGGCCTTGCGGTACTGTGGATAGTTCATCTTCGGTATGCTCACAGCTCTTGCTTCCTTTCCTGTTGCCGGGGCGTCACCCGCAAAATCCCGTCCACATTCTGCTTGATGATGCCGTACTCTTTCAGCTCCTTTTTCACTTCGCCGTATTTTGCATACAGCCGTTCCTTTTCCTCCGTCAGCCGGGCATACTCCGCTTTCAGCGCGGCCAGATCGGGCAGCTTCGTCACGCCGACCTCCCACAAGGCACGGCCCGCCGCCTCATACAGTATCAGGGCGCTTTCATGCTCCTGCCGGAACCGGGCCTTGTCCGCCGCCCGGCGATACTCCACCGCCACGGACCGGGTCTGCTTGTAGGTGGTGACGTTCTTTATCAGCACGGCCATTTCTCCCAAACGCCGCTCCGCCGTTTTCAGTGCGGCGGCGGCTTCCTCGCTGGCGGCGCTGATCTCCGCCACCCGGCTTTCCAGATCAGGATAGGCGTCGATGCCATGCTCCGTCAGGAAGTTCATGGTCTTTGCCGCCTGCTGTAAATTGTGTATCTTTGCCCAACGGGTATAGCCCGCCGACTGCTGTGCCTTGATGCTGTTCTCGATGTCGATACGCAGGGAGATACCCTTGCGGACTTTCGGCCTGCGGGCGGCAATGGCCCAGCCCTGGATGCGCTCGGTGATGGCTTCCTCGGTGTAGGCTTCGCCCAGCGTCTTGCATCTGGTAAACCGCTCCTGGCCGGGGGCGCGGAACGACACGAATTTCCCCCGCTTGATTTCATAGCCCTGCCTCTCCATGAGCCGCAGAAAATCGTCAAAATCCTTTGCCTGGGGGATAGCGGCGTCGATGGCGATTTTCAGCTTTGCTTTCCAGCTCCGGTCCTGCCGCTGGGCGTCCCACTCGGCATAGGACTGGCCCCTGTCCCGGCCCGGCTTCACCACGGATAGCCCCTGCTCCCGGCACAGCCGGTCGCTGGTGCGACGGATGAAAGAATAGCTTTGCTTCCCCGCCCAGCAGACAGGTGATGGCCTCTGGGTAGGAGAGGTTATAGAACTGCTGGACGAAGGAGATGGGGCCGCCGCCTTTCTTTATGGCATGATCGTACCACTCATTGCCCTGGACGGTGATGCTGTGATCACTGGCCAGACGGTACTCCGGCCCGGAGCGGATCAGCTTCTCCCCCTGATGGCGGAGGAACTCCACCAGATCTACCTCGCTGGCCCGGAGCTTCTGCTCCTCGGTAAAATGGATATAGGGCACTTTCTTCACCTCTTTTCGTTGCTGTGCATGTTCACTTGACTTTTGTTTATACTTTGTATATACTGCTTTCGGGAGGTGTTTCTCATGTATGCTACGATACAACGGTGGGGCAACAGTCAGGGACTGCGAATCCCAAAGGCGCTGTTGGACGCGCTTGGACTGCGGGAGAATGACCGGGTCGAACTGATCCAGTCCGATGATGGCATCCAGATTAAAAAGGCCGCAGCTGGACACCGCACGCTGGAGGAACGGCTGGTCGCCGTTTATGGCAAGCCTGTTGACGAGATTCCCCGTCTGGAGACGCAGGAGATCGACTGGGGCAAAGGGGCAGGTGATGAGGCGTGGTGACCGTTTTTGAGCAGGGGGACATTGTCTATCTGGACTTTGATCCCCAGGCCGGCCATGAGCAGAGGGGACGCCGTCCGGCGCTTGTGGTCAGCAACAACCTGTTCAACCGTGTCAGCAGCCTGACGATGGTCTGTCCGATCACCCACACTGACAAAGGTATCCGTTTCACATCCGGTTGGATGATACAACGAAGACTGACGGGGTGGTACTCTGCGACCAGGCGAGGATGCTGGACCTGAGCAGCCGCAACGCTTCCTTTGTGGAGAAGGCGCCCGCGCCCCTGACGGCGGAAGCGGTTGATATGATTATAGGGTTTGTAGAGATACGGTAATTTGAACGAAAGAGAAACGAGCTGCCTCCGTGCCTGGAGGCAGCTCGTTTTGTGTGGCTTCTGGAGAGGAGATTATCGGAGCCGCTGGACCTGCTCCTCATGGTCGTCCGGCTTGTGGCCCATGGCGATTTTCTTCTCTCTGATTTTTCGTCTCAGCTTACTGTCCACAAAGGAGATTCCGCCGCCCGGCGGCGGGGCCTTCTCCTGGAAAATGCGGCCCATGTGGTGGAGAAGCCGGGTGGCGCTGGCGAAGAGGGAGGGTGAGTCATCCATGTGGTCGAGGAAAAAACGGGCGTACTCATTGCCCTGTTCCGCCGCCAGCGTGAACCAGCGGACGGCGGATTCTCTGTCCTGCGGAACGTCCTTCCCCAGCAGGTACAGCTTGCCGAGGGCGTACTGGGCATACTGGTTTGGATGATCTCGTAAACGCTCTGCGTGGTCACGGCGGAGAAGTGCCGGGAGACAAAACTCATGCTGTTGAGCAGCTCCCGCACTCCGTCGCAGGCTTCTTCCTGACCCAGCTCCTGCCCAAACGCA
>NZ_CATMPS010000069.1:0-2791 GCF_950073225.1 uncultured Oscillibacter sp. | reverse complement strand
GACCCACGCCATAGAATTATGCAAAGCTATTTGTGGATTTGCGCCAATTTTGGCCGCTTCCACGAACAGCTTTGCATTTTTCTTTGCGCTGCATAAGCCCTGTTATGTGAAGCTTCACATAACAGGGGTTCCCGGACGGCTGGACGGACATACCGGGAGCCTCCGGCTCCGCCAGGTACCGGGCTTTGGGGAACAGCGTGGCCATACCGTGTGTAGAGTTTATCATGCTTGAAATCGCCATGGCGATGGGCGCGTGTCCCATGGCCCTGCCGGGCTTCAGCGTGTGCCCTCTCCCTGGTTCTGCCGGGGATAACACCAGCATCCTGTCTCGTGGTCGTTAACCACGCCCACTGCCTGCAAAAATGAGTAAATGATGACGCTTCCCACGAAGTTCATCCCCCGGCATTTTAAATCCTTGGAAATCCGGTCAGACAGTTCGGTACTGGCCCGGACTTCGTCGTCTGTGTTCAGAATGACTTGTCCGTCCGTGAAGCCCCAGAGATAGCGGCTAAAGGAGCCAAACTCCCTCTGGATGTCCAAAAACGCCTTCGCGTTCTGGACCGCCGCCTGAATTTTGCGGCGGTTCCGCACGATGCCGGAGTCCGCCATCAGCGCCTCGAGCTTTTCCGGGCCGTATCCGGCGACAATCACAGGATCGAAGCCGTCGAAGGCCCGCCGGAATGCCTCCCGCTTCTTTAGGATCGTGAGCCAGGACAGCCCCGCCTGGAAGCCCTCCAGAATCAGCATCTCGAAGAGCTTCCGATCATCGTGCTCCGGCCTCCCCCACTCCTGATCGTGGTAGGCGGTGTAGAGTTCAGAGGCCGGATCGGCCCAGCGGCATCGCTTTAATTCCATCATTTATCCCCCGCTTTCTGTGACTATTATACGGGACACCCAATAGCGATGCAAGGGCAAAAAAACTTGTTGCATTCGCTTCGTTTCCAATGGATTTATCGTTGGGTATCGTGAATAGCTTTCATGTGGCTTTGGGGATATACTTGCTTTACAAAGTTGGAAAGGAGGGCCGAAAATGGCTGAAAAGACCCGAAATTTATGCGCGCAAATACCGACTGGACTTCACAGCAAAGTTCGGGAGCGTCAGGAGGCATCCCGTCAGACCCTGGGTCAGTACATGACCTGGCTCATCACAAAATTTTACGAAGAGGAGGGGAAACCCGCCATGAAAGGAAATCAGAGAACGGTTGCGTTCCAGGTGCCCGCAGAGCTGTTCGAGCGGTTCAAGGAGTACCTCAAGCGCAACGGAATCAAGCAGAACGCCTTCTTCCTGAACTGCATTCAAAAGGCGCTGGAGGCGGAAGCTTCAACGGATGCATCTGCCGGAAAGGAGGACAGCACATGCTGATATGGACCAAAGACGAGCGCAGGAACAACCGCCAGGAACTCGTCTCCACCAGCTATGTGGCCAGCGTCCCCTACCTGGGGCGGGTCTGCATCCATCCTCATATCCACTCCCACGGCGAATGGTTCCTGACCTGCCAGGCCCTGCGCATTGATAAGCACCCGCTGGGCAGCGTATCTCCGAAGGAGGCGGAGCGGCTTGCGGAGGCGGAGCTAGTCAGGCATTTGGAAGGACACATTGCCTGGTGCCGGAGCGCCTTGGCTGAACTGCTCGGCGAATCCGACATGTCCGCAACGTAAATCCAGGATATGAATCAGATAAACAGAAGGCGGCAAACAGCCGCCTTCATTTTTGGGAGGCGAACAATATTATAATGTATATCTATCCTGATAACCTGAAGGCAAAGGCCAAGCTCTGGCTGTGGGAGCTGCGGGACGTGGCGGTCATCGGCGCCGGGCTCCTGCTCTCCGTTCTGGCCCTGAGCCACGGCGCTGGGATGCTCCTGCTGGTGCTGACCGTCCTCTGCGCCTTCCTCTCCATCCGCATGGAGGGGGCCAGCATTCTGGACTTCCTGGACTTCCTGCGCTGCGCCGTCTGTTTCTTGTTCCTGCACCAGCAATACTAAGATTGCGTTTTATTAGGAAAACACACTGCCAAAAGGATTTTATGCTTTGGCGGGGGTCAGCCCGCCGCGGCGGTGTCGGTGGTGTTGATTTCAATGTACTCGGCAATCCGGCGGAACTCGTCCGCAAACTTAAAATGAACGCTGATATTGCCGTTTTCGTAAACCTTGATATGGTCTACCAATTCAATCAGAATTTCGCGGGTCAGCTTTTCAATGTTCTGATATTTTGCAAAAGCTACCAGCGCGGGATGCTGCTGGTCAACGCCGTTTGAAAGCTGTTTCCGTTCAGCCGTCAGCCGGGCCAGCAAATCCGAGAGCCCGGCGGCCTGCCGCTCCTAATCGGCTTTCATTTCCCGGTATTCCTGCTGGGATTGACTTTTTTCAGCGGGGCTGCATTGATACGGGCTACTATTTCCGAATAGGAAACGGCGGTACTCACTTGATACTGGATAGCGAACAGAACGGCGGCCTCTAAACGGTTGTGCTTGTTAGAGTGCATGGTGCAGGCTGTCCGGGAGCGTTTCTTGTAAGTGGAGCAGGAATGTCGATGCCTCGGGACATTTTGTCTCGAAGTGGAAGCAGGCCGCAACAGCAGTCACAGCCCGCTCTTTTGCCGGATAAGAAAGGCCGCCAGCGTCTCCTGGAGGGAGGGGCCGCCCTCGGCAAACTCGATTTTCACACCCACGCCGCCCACGCTAAAGCAGTAGGGATTGACGGCCCGTTTTACGAACCGGGCCAGCCGCTCCTCCCGGGGGAGGGTGCGGTCAAAGGCCATACCGCTCACGTCAGCCAGCGCATCCGCGCTC
>NZ_CATMPS010000068.1:0-2929 GCF_950073225.1 uncultured Oscillibacter sp. | reverse complement strand
ACTGCGGGCGGGACAAGGCCATGAGGCTGCTGGCCGAGCTGGACACCGGCAAGGGCGTCGGTCTGATCGAGCGGAAGAAGCAGGGCCAAGGCAAGCCCACCCGGATATATGTCAAGCGTTTCACCACACAGGAGATACCTCCCCAGCCTGAGAAGAAGCCGGAGCCTCCCGCGCCACCTCCTGGCGTCGAGTTTGCCGACGTGCAGAAGTCGGATTTTCCGACCTCAAGACGCCGCAAAAATCCACCTCAAGAAGTCGAGGAAACCGACCCTAATCAAACTAAAAGAAATCAACTTGATTTTATCCAGCCTGATCCATCCATCTATCCCCCAGCCCCCAGCGGGCGGCAAATGGGGATTGATCGATGCGAGGTGAGAGAGGAAGTCAAAGAAAATATCGAATATGAGCATTTACGGCAGGAGCTTCCCTACGACGATGTGGAGAGCCTTTTGGAGCTGATTGTGGACGTGTTGAGCAGCACGGCCTCCACCATACGGATTGGCGGTGAAGTCTTACCTGTGGATGCTGTCAGGCGGCGCTTTCGCCAGCTTGACAGCGAACATATCAAGTACATCATGCTCAATACATCACCGCTATGGCAAAATTTCATCATTACAGTTTTGGAAATGCCCTGCTGATCCTCTTTCAGTGCCCCCACGCCACCAATGTTGCCGGGTATAACACCTGGACACAGTTGGGCCGTCAGGTGAAGAAAGGGGAAAAGGGCATCCAGATTTTAGCGCCTTGTAACTTCCGGGCCACGCTGGAACGGGAGAAGATCGACCCGCTGACCGGGCAGAAGATTTGCGGGCCGGACGGAAAACCGCTTACGGAAAAAGTGAAAATTTCCCCAAACCGCTTTAAGATTGCCCATGTTTTCGACCTGAGCCAGACCGAGGGCCGGGAACTGCCACAAATCGGCGTTTCCGAGTTGAGCGGCGATGTGGCGGACTATACCGGCATCTATGACCGGCTGACCGCCCTATCCCCTCTGCCGGTTATGCAGGAGGCTTTTGAGCGGAGCGCAAAGGGCTACACCAGCTTTATGGAGAACAGAATCGTTATCAAGCCCGGAATGAGCCAGGTACAGACAATCAAAACCCTGGTGCATGAGATTGCCCACGCGAAGCTGCACCAGCCGCAGGATCTGTTGGCAGTACCATCGCCAGCGGAAAAACGGCGCAAGGAAGTGGAGGCCGAAAGCATCGCCTATGTTGTGTGCCAGCATTTTGGCATTGACACCACAGACTACTCCCTCGCCTATGTTGCCAGTTGGAGCAAGGGCACGGAACTTGCCGAGCTGAAAGCCTCGCTCAACGTGATCCACTCCACAGCCGGGGAAATCATTGACGCTATCTCCCCGCCCCCGCCAAAGATGGAACGGACGCAGGAGCGGGTACAGCACCCACGACAACGAAAACAGCGAAGATAAAGGCGGTTTTCCTGTCCGAATTTATTGTAATATTGAGGTGAATATTTGACGCAGGGAAAACAATTTACATTAGGATCACTTTTTGACGGCATAGGTGGTTTTCCCTACGCCGCCTCTTTTTATGGCATCCGTTCCCTGTGGGCCAGCGAGATCATGCCGGAGTGCATATCCATTACCCACCACTACTTCCCGCATATGGCCCATGTGGGGGACATCACCCGGCTCCACGGCGGGAAACTGCCGCCTGTTGACATCGTAACATTTGGAAGTCCCTGCCAAGGGCTGTCAATGGCAGGCCAAAGAAGGGGCCTCGCGGACGAGCGGAGCGGCCTCTTTATGGAGGCCATCCGCATTATTGATGAAATGAGGGAAGCGACAAATGGGCAATATCCCAAATTCGCAATCTGGGAAAATGTCCCAGGTGCAACAAGTTCCGGGGCTGGACGCGACTATCAGGCTGTGTTGTCGGCGTTCACAAAGGGCAAAGTTCCAATGCCTCGATCTGGAAAGTGGGCCAACGCCGGGATGGTACGAGGCGGAGGCGTTACTCTCGCTTGGTGCGTGTACGACGCCCAATATTTCGGAACGGCACAGCGGCGCAGGCGCCTGTTTCTTGTCTGCGATTTTACAGGAAAACGCGCCGGAGAGGTACTCTTTGTCCCCAAAAGCCTGCGCGGGTATTTTGAGGCGGGCGGAACGCCGCGGCAAGGAGCTGCCGCCTTTGCTGAAAGCCGCCCTGATACAGCGGGCGCGGGGACGCTGACAGCGGGAAACGGCCGATACCAGTTTATCCCGCAGGAAGTAGAAATTCTGAACGACCAGGGCGGCGAATCCCTGTCCGTAGAGCGGACGGGGATAGCCCCCACCCTGCGGAGCCAGACCCACGGCAATCTGCCTGTTATTGCCAGTGCGCTGTGCGTTGGCAGCGGACAGGCCCATGCCGGTATTCTGGACAACCAGTCTCCGACCCTAACCGCCGCCCATGAGCAGCCCCTGCTGGTACACCCTCAAATCGCCGGGACGTTGTGCGCCTCCGCTGTTGGCCTGTCCCGGCCCGCCGGAATCGGAAGTGAGCAGGACTTTTGTGTTGTCAGCGCGGGCTTTTCCTATAAGGCGGGGAGCGCGTCTGGAAGCGTCGGCTATCAGGAAGAAACTGCACCGACCCTGCTGGCTGGACAGCTTAGTGGAGTGTTCCAGACATACCCCGCTGTCAGCGCCATTGACTGCCGCAACCACCGGGAGACGGGTGGGATCAGCGGCACATTACCAGCGAAAACAAGCTCTGGCGGCTATTCGCTTAACGATCAGAACCCGGTACGCATCGGCTTTTGTGTGAGGCGGCTGACCCCGCTTGAGGCCGAACGGTTAATGGGCTTATGCAGCGCAAAGAAAAATGCAAAGCTGTTCGTGGAAGCGGCCAAAATTGGCGCAAATCCACAAATAGCTTTGCATAATTCTATGGCGTGGGTCATTCTGTGGTCAACTGTTTAAGCCAAC
>NZ_CATMPS010000067.1:0-3512 GCF_950073225.1 uncultured Oscillibacter sp. | reverse complement strand
CTTGCCCGCCGTAATGTTTTTCCGCTTGGAGGGTCCGGAAGAGTTGGGCTGGCTGGGGGCGACGCCGCCATTGTCGCCTTCCCCGGCGGGCCGTCCGGAGGCGCTGGGCGTGCGGGAGGGGTCCGGGGCGACGCCGCCGTTGTCGCCCTCCCCGGCGGGCCGTCCGGAGGCGCTGGGATTCCGGGAGGGGTCCGGCGCAACGCCGCCGTTGTCGCCCTCCCCGGCGGGCCGTCCGGAGGCGCTGGGATTCCGGGAGGGGTCCGGCGCGATGCCGCCGTTATCACCCTCCCCGGCGGGCCGTCCGGGGGTGCTGGGAGGCCGCACCGGGTCCGGGGCCAGGCCGCCGTAGTCGTCCTCACGGTAGGCCTGCACACCAGGGTTCTCCGCGCCGGCAGCGCAGACGGGTACGGTGGTGACCAGCACCACCAGGGCCAGCAAAAGCGCGATCCAACTGTTCTTACCCATGCTTGTTCTCTCCTTTATCCGTGCTTGATTGAGTACGCGGTACTCAGAGACCCGGGGCCTTTGGACTGCGATAGGCAAGGCCCAGGGGCTGAACGCCCTCCGGCAGGTAGAGGCCCGCGCCCCCGCCCTCCAGGAGGAACGCCTCATAATACGTTCCGTCCGAGGCGGAGACCAGCACCGGGGAATCCGCCTCCGGGAGCTCCCGGCCCGCAAGAGCTGTGGGGCCGGTGACCAAGACATAGCCCGGCAGGTCCTCCGACGGCTCCACATCGAAATTCACGCCGCTTCCATAAACGGTGAAGCCCTCCGGTTTTTCCGTTCCCCGGCCGGGGGCGGGCATGACGGGGATATTCTGAATGAGATACCGGAGGTTCCGCTCCACCAGCTCCGCCGCCACATAGTCCGCCTCCCGCTGGGCAGCCAAATCCAGACGGTAGGGCATGGAGCGGGAGAACAGCGCCGCGCCGAAGCTGTCCGCCAGGTAGGGGTAGAGGTTGTTCCCGAAGGAGTCCCGGAACATCACCAGGGACCCCTCCCCGCCGCCGTGGGTCATGATGGTGAGGTTCTCCGCCGAGCGGATGGGGACATCATATTCTATGGTCAGTTCGCCGCTGTAGACCGGATCGGCCTCCAGGCCCTCCCCGGCGGGATAGAGCATGTCATAGAGGTCGCCCTTGTGGACTTCCTCCCGGGTAAAGGGACCGTCGAAGTAGCCCGAGGACCGGCCCAGGGCCCTGTTCACCGCGTCGGCGGCCAGCGCCGCGCCCTTGCTGTTCCAGTGGGAGTCGGTCTTGAAATACAGGGTTTCCTCCTGTCCCCGGAAGAGGGCGAAGCAGTCCAGGTAGTCCACGCCCTGCCGTTCCAGCTCCTCCGCCAGCCGCTTCGCGTCCCGGGGCTTGCGGGCGGAGGGGAGGGTGAGGTTTGGCATATGCTCCGGGTAGAGGGAGTTCTTATTGGGGGCCAGGGTGAAGAGGAACCTTGCCCCCTGGCTCTCGCAGTACTCCGCCATCAATCTGAGATTGCGGGCGGCAGAGAAGATCTCCCGGTCCGTCATGGGCTGCAGCCCCACATAGTCCGGCAGGGTGTCGGCGAAGTAGAGCCAGCCGTCCGTGCCCAGGACCACATCCTCGGTGATGGAGCTCCGGAGCCCCTTGGCGTTCAGGGCGGACCAGGCGGTAATCATCTCCTGGCGGAGATAGAAATTGTCCCCGGCGTAGTCCTGGATTTGGGAGAGATAGCCGGGATTCCAGTTTCCCTCCGGGTCCCGGAGGGAGGGGGCCCTGGAGAGGGCCTGGTTGCCGCCCGCGGCGCTCTCCTGAGCGGGGAGCAGCATCCCCAGGGAGGGAATGAGGCACAGCAGGAGGATGAGCGCCGTAAAGGCGGCGTAGGCGAGTTTCTTTTTCATGGAGGCACCTCAAAACTGAGCGTAAATGAAGGGCTGGAAGCTGCTGCCCGCCGCCGCCAGAAGGCAGAGGACAAAGAGGGCCGCCGCCCCGGCGAAGGAGGAAACCTCCAGCCAGGGGCCGTCCAGCCGCCGTTTCAGCCAGGGCCCCACGGGCAGACTGCCCACGATCCCCGCCCCCAGGGCGCACCACACCGCCGGGCTGATCCGCTCCAGGGCCAGGGTGGAGGCCGGGGAGAGGACAAAGCCGGTAAACATGGCCCGGAGGACCGTCATGGCCTCGGCGAGGCTGGATGCGCGGAAGACCACGAAGCCCACGCACACCGCCAGCAGGGTGTAGACATGCCCCGCGAAGCGGCCCAGGGGCTTCTCCGCTTTCATGGGCAGGGCGCTTTCCAGGGCGGAGAGAAGCCCGTGCCACGCGCCCCAGAGGACGAAGGTCCAGCTGGCCCCGTGCCACAGGCCGCAGAGCAGGAAGACCACGGCCTTATTGAGGCACTTCCGGGCCGTGCCCCGCCGCCCGCCTCCCAGGGGGATGTACAGGTAATCCCGGAACCAGAAGGAGAGGGACAGGTGCCACCGCCGCCAGAACTCGGTGATGGAGGCGGAAATGTAGGGGTAATCGAAGTTCTCCGGCGTTTCAAAGCCGAACAGCGACCCCAGGCCGATGGCCATGTCGCTGTAGCCGGAGAAGTCAAAGTAAATTTGCAGGGTGTAGGCAACCGCCCCCAGCCAGGCCATCCGCCAGTCCAGGCCGTCCCCCAGGGCGAAAGCGGCGTTGACCACCGTGGCGGCCATTTCGGAAATCAGGGCCTTCTTGGCAAAGCCCACGGTGAAGCGCCGGAGCCCCTTGGCCGCCTGCCCGGCGGTGACCCGGGGGCTTTCCAGCCCCTGGGCGAACTGGCTGAAGCGGGAGATGGGGCCGGAAACCGCCTGGGGGAAGAAGGAGATATAGAGAAGCACGTCGGAGAAGCGCCGGGCCCGGGCGTTTTCGTCCCGGAAGACGTCGACGGCGTAGGACATGGATTTAAAGGTGAAAAAAGAAACGCCCAGGGGAGCCAGGAGCCCCGCGGCGGGGAGCTCCGTCCCCAACAGGCCGTTCAGGCTCCCGGTAAAGAAGTCCAGGTACTTGAAAGCGCCCAGCAGGAGAAGGTGGAAGGTCAGGACCGCGGCCAGCAGGGCCTTTCGCGCCCGGACCCGGGGCATGAAAAAACCGGCAGCCCAGCTTACGGCGGCGGAGAGCAGAAGGCAGGGGATCCCCTGCCACTGCCCGCAGGCATAGAAGGCCAGACTGACGGCAATAAGCAGATACTTCCTCCCCCTGACCGGAACCAGCAGGCTGAGCAGCCAGGCTGCCGGGAAGAAGAAAAACAGGAAGGGGGCGGAATGGAATGCCATGCAAACACCAACTCCTAATAGAAAAGCTTCTGCTGCCGGAACAGGAAAATATGTCGAATCTATGAAGATTATACACCTTTGCAGAGAAATGTCAAGGCGCAGGGCAGAGCCTGGATTGTTCGCTGATGTAGTAAGTTAAATGCAGAAAAGGTTTTTCAACCTTTTTCTGCATTATTTTTTTACCCAAACGGGGGCAGAAACGGGTGAAAGGGGTGATTTAGGTGAGGACTTTGACGCTGGACGACCG
>NZ_CATMPS010000066.1:0-4279 GCF_950073225.1 uncultured Oscillibacter sp. | reverse complement strand
TGTCCACCATCATCGGGCATGTCTCCTCCGCCACCACGCTGAACATCTATACCCATATCACCGGCGAGATGCAGCGGAACGCGGCTCGAAATATTGACCAGGGCATCGCCGGGGTGGAGGTACAGGAGCAGGATGAAACGGAGCGGGAGGAAACTGCTCCTCCAGTACAGTTCACCCCCTACCGCCCTCCTCACCGCAGGCCGGGGACGGGCTGCATCAGCCAAATCAATGACCACCTGTGGGAGGGCCGCTACTCGCCCAAGTGGATCGACGGCAAAAAGCACGCCCGCAACATCTACGCCCACACCCGCGAGGAGTGCGAGGAAAAGCTGGCAGCGCTGATCGTTCAGATGAAACGGGAACTGGCAGAGCTGAAAGCGGCACAGGCGGCGAGAATGTCCTCCAGATATTGAGGTGCCATTACCAAAGATAGGACAGCGGATCAAGGTGATTTGCTGTCCTTTTCTGAGGCAGGGGCAATTTGTGCAGATGGAGTCTGCATAAATTCTTTTCTTCTTGATAAACGACCGATGCCGTGATATGCTTGGTTTGTTCATTCAGATTTGATGGGGGTGAAGTCGTGGAGGAGCAGCGATTTACAAAACGGGATTGGACCCTTTTCCGCAGTAAAATCGGCAGCTGGCAGGAGGCCTGCATGGGCAGGCTATGCGATGAATACATAGAACTGCTGAGCGGCGATGGTGATCCGTCAGAAAAATTCTGGAAGCTGGATAAGCGGATAAGAAGTGACAAAAGAAATCCAGGCGTCCAGCTAGAAATGACCCGGACAAATTTTATCTACAACATCATTGCGCTTATCAACAATGATGTAGTCAGCATAGAAGGTTTGGAAGATTTCAGTGATGAGCTGAAGGGAGCTGTAAACGCCTTTCTTGAGCGGCAAACCTGGGACTATTCAGATGAAGCGTAACTTCAGGCCGCTGAGTGCGAGTTGGATCGCTCCTATTGGAACAAAAAATTAAAAGGGAGTTTTATTGGACACCTCCTGTTGTAAGCTGGAAACACAATACAAGACACCATGCCAAAAGGAGGATTCTGTATGAAGCGGAAAATTGGTTTTTGGAATGAGATTCAAGGAGATGCCGACAATATCACTTGCCCTAAGGATGAGGCTCCAGTCTCCTCACCGAAAAAATCTCTGGTTCAGGTCTATTTCCCCAAGCGAGGAATGAACCTGTCCTACTACAACGACCGGTTCGACCTCCAGGTGGGAGATACCGTCTATGTGGACGGCAAGCTGGAGGGCCTGCGGGGGCGTGTGACCGCTGTAAACTACAGCTTTAAGATCAAGCTCTCCGATTACAAGCGGGTGATCGCTGTGGCGGATACCCACATCTCTGGAGAACTCCGCATGGCCGGCTCCCACCTGGTATCCTTTGACCCCCAGACGATTCCCTATGAGAAAATTATCACCTGGTTCAAGGCCCCGGACAAAGAGGATGACGTCTATGTGTCCGGCAGTGATGACCACAGCTTTCGGCTGGACGACCTCAGCGGAATGAAGGTCACCAGCGCCATTGCGGAGCGTGGACACGACTACTATACAGAGAACCGGGTGGTCTACCTCTGCATTGACCGTGGCCATGGACGGGGGATCGTGGAAGGAACTTCCCCTTATGAGATCGAGTTTGATTACGGCGGCGGCGAAATCAAAAATCTCACCTGCAGCTGTTATTGCGGCTATCCCTGCAAGCACACCTTTGCCGCCATGCTCCAGCTGCGGGAGACGCTGAAGCTATTGGAAGAGAAGGACGGTTTCGATTGGAATGAGGGCGGTTACGCTGCGGCGATCAGTCAAGGTGCCTTTTTCTCTTTTGCCGTGGATGGAAAAACGACCGGCAGCTTCGTGTTTCGATAGTCTCACACACAGCAAAGGTTGAGGCGCTATAGACAAAGAATAGGACGGCGGGCCAAAGTAACAGCCCGCCGCCCGAAAATTTTCTGAAACCCGTCTGTGGTATTTCTGTGGTCAAAAGAAAAATCACCCCAGTTTTCACTGAGGTGATTTCTTATTTGGTGGACTCGAAGGGGATCGAACCCTCGACCTCTGCGATGCGAACGCAGCGCTCTCCCAGCTGAGCTACGAGCCCAAATCGGCACTTTTTATGCGGAAAAAGTTGTGGAATTTGGATTTCTAAAATATGCGCTTTTTAGGAAAAACCAACGGATTGGACTGAAAAACGGGGCCACAAACCTGGGTCGGATGTGTCTCGCTATGGATGCGAACGCAGCGCTCTCCCAGCTGAGCTACGAGCCCAAATCGGCACTTTTCGTGCGAAAAAAGTTGTGAATTTTGGGTTTCTCAAATATTCGATTTTCAGCGGAAAGTCCAACAAATCGGACAGGAAAACGGGGAACGGAAAATCGGGTCGGATGTGTCTCACTATGGATGCGAACCGAACGCTCTCCCAACTGAGCTACAGGCCCAAATACGATAACAAAAGATAGGTCATGAGAAAAGCCTTGGAAGCTGAAGTTCCAAGGCTTTTCTCTGTCCTGGTGGAGATAAGCGGGATCGAACCGCTGACCTCTTGAATGCCATTCAAGCGCTCTCCCAGCTGAGCTATACCCCCAGGTGTTCCGCATCAGAACAGTGATTATAATAGCAAAGACCGCCCGAAATGTCAAGGGGATATTTAAGAAATTTCAAAAAATTTTTCCAGGCCGGAAACGGGGCGGGGAAACCCCCGCCCCGCCGCCTCAGCGCATGTCGCGGGCCACGCTGTCCACCGCCTGGTCCACCGCCGTGCCCAGCTTGTGGATTCCTTGATCCACCTGCTTCTTCACGGTCCGGCGGCTGCTCTGGGGGGCCATCATCCCCGCCACCGCGCCGGCGGCCATGCCGGCGCCGATGCCCAGGAAAAACCCGGTGCTCTTCTTCATCTTCATTCACTCCTTTTCCGTGCCCCCACAGTTTGCCCGCCGGGAACGAAAAAATCCCCCGGACCATTTGCCAAAGCCCGCCAAACGCGGTATACTATGGAAAATCAATTTTTCCGGGAGGAACCGCCATGACCATCATCTACCTCATCCGCCACGCCGAGGCGGAGGGCAACCTCTACCGCATCGCCCAGGGCCAGCACGAAAGCAGCCTCACCGACCGGGGCTGGCGGCAGGTCCGGGCCCTGGAGCGCCGCTTTGCGGACATCCGCATCGACGCGGTTTACGCCAGCGACCTCTACCGCACCCGGGCCACCGCCACGGCCATCTACCGCTCCCACGGCCTGCCCCTCCACCGCTGCCCGGGTCTCCGGGAAATCTGCGTGGGGGACTGGGAGGGCCGGACCTGGGGGGACATCGCCCGCTCCGCGCCGGAGGCCATGGCGGACTTCGGCAGCCGCATGGACCGCTGGTCCATCCCCGGGGCGGAGACCCCGGCGGAGGTGCTGGCCCGGGTCAAGGCCGCCGTGGAGGACATTGCCCGGGCGAACCCCGGGAAAACCCTGGCCCTCTTCTCCCACGGCTACGCCATCCGCCTCCTGCTGGCGAACCTCCAGGGTATCTCCCTGCGGGACACCGGGGAGAAGTCCCCCACCGGGGACAACACCGCCGTGTCCCTGCTGGAGTGGGACGGGGAAGCCCTCCGGGTGGTGTGGCAAAACGACAACCGCCACTTAAAGGACCCTGCATACCTGGCGGGGGAGAAGCCCGGCCGGGCCAAGCGGGCCTTCGCCCTGGAGCCGGGGCTGTGGTTCCGTCCTCTGGAGGGCCCGGAGGCCGCGGAGCGCCTGGCCGCCGCCTGGGCGGAGGCGGGCGAGCAAGGGCCCGTCCCCTCCGCTTCCTTAACCCTGGAGGGCCTTTTGAACGAAGAGCCCGCGGGCCTTCTTCACCTGGCCCCGGAGACGGGGCAGATTCACCTGACCTACATCCGCCCGGACTGCCGGAGGCGGGGCCTGGGCGTCCAGCTCCTGGGCCAGGCGGTGCAGTACACCCGGGCCCAGGGCGGGGAAACGCTGTCCGCCGCCGCGGCCCCCGGCACTCCGGGGGAGGCGTACCTCCGGGACTGCGGCTTTGTCCCCCAGGGGGAGGCGGAGGGACGCCGCCTCTGGCAAAAGCCCATCAGCTTTGACCCCTCGATTTAAAGAACGCGCTAAGACTTTGTAAATTCCTTGTCCGCCCGCCAAATTCCGGCGGAAATGTCAAGAGTAAATGCGAAAAAAATATAAAATTTTTTGAGCGGGTCAAATCAGGGCGGCGACGCACTCCCTGAACAACATTTCAGACGTTTTCCACCCCAATATTTTACGCGGATAGTTGT
>NZ_CATMPS010000065.1:0-5195 GCF_950073225.1 uncultured Oscillibacter sp. | reverse complement strand
AAATATCGGATGGGATAAATATTTATTTGTATTTAGACCCGGACGGAGAGGATAATTGGCTTGAAGTAAACTGTGACGGCAAATGGATAGCTCTGGGGTTCTCCGGGGATTTTGGACAAAATAATTATTATTCTTATAATCCTGCCTTTGCTGATACTGCCGACCAAATTAACAAAGCAGCTTTTGAGGACAAAAGCATATGGACTGACCTTGAAAGCGGCGGTCAATCTCCCATCCCTAAAATTCATGCAATTACAGATATTGAACTGGGTGTCAAGGCTGTTGAATATTTCATTCGGACGGGAGAATTTTATCCGGGAATTGACTGGTTACATGAATCTTAACAATTCCAGCTTATCAGCCTGATAAATAAAAGCAATTTTGCAATCTCTATGAATCTATTTTTAGGAGGAACCGCCATGAACATCTCAAGTTTAGGAAACGTCCCCAACATCACCAACCAGATTACCATCGGCACGCCCCAGGCGGGCTTCCGCTGTGACCCCAGCGCCGCCGCGACTTCCGGCAGCGGCACGTCCCAGGGCTCCGCCCGACTGCTTCACCTGGACCTCTCCGACCGCAAGGGCTACCGGGAGGACTACTCCATCCGGGACGCGGCGGAAGGTCTGTGGAAGAAGGAAAATTTTGATTTCAACATCTTCGACCCCACCAGCATCCAGCGGATGCAGGACCGTGTGCGGCAGGGCTCTTACACCATGAAGCCCACCGACGAGGAGCTGTCCGCCTACCTGGACACCCTGCGGCAGAACGGTCTGGACGGATCGGTGGACTGGACTGGCCTGACGCGGGAGCTGGAGGCGTTCAAGACCACCACCCCGGAGGAGTTGGAGGACGGGCTGGACTATCTGGCTTCCCGCTATGTGGCGGCGCGGGATAAGCTGGAGCGCAATTACACCGGCGAGGAGCTGACCGCCCAGCTTGCCACGCTGGAGGAGGTCTATCAGGCCGGGAAATCCGGGATGATCGACGGCTACACCCAGACTTTGCAGGACAATCTGGGTCTGTCCGACAGCGATGCCCAGGCGGTCCGGGACAGCTTTTCCACCATTCTCGCGGAGAAAGAGGAGACGTACCGGGGTGCGTTGAAGCAGGTCCATGAGGCCGTGGAGCAGACCGGCCCCGACAGCGTATGGCTGAAGAACCACGACGCCTATATCGCCTCCCAGCTCCGGGCGGCGGACAAGGCCGGTCAGAGCGAGGCCCGATACTCGGTGCAGGACTTGGCCGCCGCCGGGCAGATCGCCCAAAGCTACCGGACGGAGATTTTTGATGCATCCTTCTGCGGGCGGAACGAGGCAACGCTGGCGCTGGGCCTGTCCCTGGCGGACATGAAGGCAGAGACGATGATCTCCAAGGGACTGGTGAGCGAAAACATGGCCGCGTTGCTTCGGAACAGCCGCGCTCAGGGGCACGAAAACGCGCTGACGGCGCTGGACCAGGCGCTTGCCCAACGGGAGAGCCACCTTGCCCCTGGCGAACCCAAAGGGACATTCGCCCCTGTGGATCGCTCCGTGTTCCAGGGCATCTACGACGCCACGCTGAACGCCTTCCGGCAGAATGGCGGCGATGGGGCCGGGGCTATCCGCGCCGGGGCCTCCTACGGGCAGAGTATCACCGCCCAGGCCACTGCCCGGAATCCTCAGGCCCTGCGCTGGGGCATCAGCATGGAGAGTTATTGGAAGAACTTCTACACCGCTCCCGATGCCAAGGAGGTTTCGCCGCTGGAGAAAAGTGTAAACCGGCTGATGGAGCAGATCGGCAAGCCCTCCAGCCTGGGCAGTTCCACCTATCAGAAGTACGCGGACAGCTGGCGGGACTTCCTTGCGGCTATCGGCGGGGGCGGAGTGAATATCCGGGCGTGATAAAGCGCCCAAACAAATAAATATCAAGTATTGCTTATGTTTAGAGGGAATTTGCTATGAGCATGAATAAAAGATTACTTACTGTTGCGGTGGTGCTTTCGCTGTTTATGTCTCTTACGGCTTGTAGCAATCAGACCTCTCCATCGGACGATCCCACGCCGCCTGTCACGCCTGCGGATTCCAGCTCAAAGCAGGATACCACTGACAGCACCATCATCCACTCCACCCATGGAGTGGCTTTTGAAGTTTCGGCGGACTGGACACAGGCGGATGGGATGGATATGTTCTACACCGATAAAAACGAGGTCTACGGACTCAACGGTGTATCGCCCCTGGGTTCCTATGAGCCCCAGACGCTTTTTGAGGAGCTGGTGGCCTATTACGAAGGTCAGTTCGATACCCTTTCCGCTCCGGAGAATCTGACCGCCTGGCAGTCCGGCGATGGTGTGGAATGCCTGACGGCGGATCTCACCGGCGTCTATGAGTCCGTTCTATACTGCACGAAGATCGTCATTGCCCCGCAGAAGAATCTTGTTTTGACCTTTGACGCCCAGGCTTATAAAGACCAGCAGGAACCTACTGTCGTTTGGATGGTTCTGAACCAGCTGTGTGAGAGCCTGACCTTTGAGATCGGAACCAGGGACGAGATCAGCGGGAACACCTTCCTCTGCGGCGACGGCTCCCAGCTCTGCCTCCAGGACAGCGGGGACTTCCGCTGGTACAGTTCAGCGGAGGATCACGAAAAGCCGTATTACGAGGGCGTCTACGCGGTGTACTACGGACAGGCCGCGATGGACAAGGTGGCCTCCATGACCGAGTACGGCCTGACCATGGAGGAGCTGGAGCGGGTGCTGGCCGCCAACATGAACGGCTACATCCCCGGCGGCAGCAAGCCATCAGACTTTTTCTACGCCACAGGAGAGCTGGAGGACGACCGAGAGCGGTATCAGGTGTGCCTGGATACGTTCTACGCGGTGATCCTTCACAACCAGCGGTTGGTCTCCTCCCCGGAGGATGTCCAGGAGGGCGGCAACAGCACCCTTTACATCGGCTTCTACCTCCCAGAGCTGAAGATGGCGGACTTGACCAACTGCAATGCCGCATCCTATACCCAGTGGACGTTCCAGGAGAAGACAGCCTGAGAAGATCTCCAAAAAAGGGGTGAATACCTGTGGCAAATATTCAGCTTCAACCAGGTGAGTCAGTGATCGGCCAAGGTATGATGGCCTACTGGGAGCCAGTGCTGGGAAGTGCATGTGATGTATGGCGTGGGACAATTTTTGTTACGAATCAGCGGGTGTGCTTTCAAATTTCCTGGACAACACACATGGAGGTTGAATTGAGACGGTCAGAAATCAAAGGCTTTACAGTCGGAAAGCATCTATTCGCCACCAAAGTGACGATACATAGCAAATCTGGAAAAAAGTTTACCTTTACCGGCTTCCCGGCCAAGAAGCTCCAGGACTGGCTGCGGCAGGCGGGCGTACAGGAAATTTGACGCAGGAGGGGGCGGCGCACATGAAGAAACATTCTCTACATAGCGTACTTCGCAATATCGTATGCGCCGCCCTCGCCCTCCTGGTGGTGCTGGCGCTCCCCACCGGCTGGCTCTATGACCTCTGGGCCGGTACTGGGGCAGAGCAGGGACAGCAGCCCAGCGGGGATGTCCAGCAGCTCCAGCGGCAGGAGGAGATCGAAACCTGCTTTTTGAGCAACGCCCCGGTCACTGTGGCCGGTGGTGAGTTGGCTCCCTGCCCCCTGGCCCGCCTGCGGGATGTGGGCCAGGAAGGGACGCACTACCACCATAACGGCGGCACAAAGAGATCGGTGTACGTTTCGGAATATATCACAGCGGACTATCCCCTGTCAGCCTGGGAATATGTGCTCCAGCGGGTCGCAGCCGGCGGTTTCTATAACCGATACTATTTGATGGAGCTGGGGGACAACTCCTGGCTCTGTGTTTACTTTGACGACTACCTGGCGCTGACAGGGACGGACACCTACCCCATTGGCTATGTCCGCTATACCACCACCGAAGAGCGGTGGATGCTGAAACAGATGGCAGAGGACTATGACGTTAATCCGGTCTATGTGCTGGATATGTACCGGCATGGGAAGGTCAACTGGATGGTGGATATTGGACTGCGGCTGGCAGTGGTGCTGGCGGCCTATGTGGGCGTGGTGTCGGCCTGGAATGTTTTCAAAAAAAGAAGCTCAATCGACAATAGCAGAGAAATAATTTAGAGATATTCGGAACATCCGCATATTTATGAAAGTGGAGGCGTTTACATGGAGAAATTCACGACCTTGGAAGCGATTTTGTTGCAGCTCAAAAAAGAATTGGCAGAAGGTCAAAAATTTGATATATGGGATGAAAAATGTCTATATGCTGAAAAGAGCCTGTGTTGCCGATCCAGATATAAGTTGTCGGATCAATGTATCCTTGCTGCCAGTACAAATGTCAGCGAGGATGATATAGAGCATCTGCCTCCTGAGATTGAAGCGATGGAATTAGGGCTTTACTGCTATGGGCAAGATTTGGTGGATGTGGTTTCCAGTGCGATTGAACAACGGCCCAGGGCCACTGCTCAGGAATTGCTTCAAGCCCTAAACTATCATAGCATCAATGACAGCTTTATAGATTTTTCAAAAATGAAGAGTAGGCCCTTAAAATGGAACATTGGCATATTCCCACGATTCTCTGCCAACCAACTGACGAATGAATTATCTGAAAGAGAAGCGGATGTTTTAAGCAGAGGGCAACTGCTGGAATATCCTGCTGGCAGTGTCTTGATAGAAAGCGGCGATAGCGAAATCATTTCTTTATGCAATTTGATTTCCTGGCAATCGGAATGGGCGCTATACCTGTATATTTCTATGCCTACTGCTGAGAAAGCGGGATATTGGGATCACACTTTATACCAAAAGCACCCTATCAGTCCTATTGCCAATCCAGAGGATGGCAAAAAAATAAAGCTGCCTCGCTTAATTGCAAATATAGATGCTTTCTTGCAGGCGTTTCCGGGAACAGATCCGAAAATTTTAGCCCAATATTGTCAATCTGATTTTAAGATTGCCGATGCCCAGCGGCGGTGGGAGCAGTATATGATACGCCGTCATAGACAAAAGGGGTGGCAACCTCCTGATCCTTCTCCTGTCCAGCATGTCCAGCCGTCAGATATGTATAAGGAAGCACTGATTAAAGCCGGTAAAAGCCAGGCAAACAGACAAAGGTAAAGGAAACGACCAATAAAGGGCCATATTGGGGGATGAATTCCTCGCTTTTCCAGTCCCAGCCCGGTCGAAGGGCGC
>NZ_CATMPS010000064.1:0-5199 GCF_950073225.1 uncultured Oscillibacter sp. | reverse complement strand
GGAAACCTGGATACGTTCCATCCTGATTTGCTGGTTGTCGTTTGGCTTATCTATGGTCGAAAACCTCCCTTCTTGACCGTTTCGCCAATTATGATTTTTATCCTGTAAGAACATATCCGATTATTTTTCGCTTTTGACAATGTTGTCAGAAGCGGTATTTCACATGTAATTTATTTTCTTGACGCAAAGCAAGGTCTGGCAAGCGTTTTTCCTGCTCAGTCGCCCGCGCCTGAATGGCTGTCGTTCTCTTTCTGTCGGTCATTTAATCCGCTCCTTTCTGGCTGGGTTGATAAGCGAGATTTCAGCGGACAATGGCTCTTTAGGCCACCTGTAACAGACCCTGCCGCCGCGCCTTCCGAATTGACATGACGTCCGCCCTTATAGGACCGACTTCTGATCGTTTCGGGTAAACACCCAGGAACAGGCAGGTTTCCCATCCCCTGGATATCACAGCCGATTGGACAAAGAGAGCGCCCCGCTTTTCGAAAAACAGTTCGAAAAGCGGGGCTTGCTCATGTCGCCGCGGTCATTTAAGAAGTCAGGAATCCTCGGCCTTTCCGAGCAGCTTCCGTCCGTCGTTCGTTAACCTGGCCCGCAAACGGGTCTGGCCAAAAACCTGCACCAGCCCCAACTCCGCCAGATGCTCCGAGATGGCGCTCAATTCCATCATATAGATGGAGTATTTACCGGAGATATCGCTCATAGACGCGTCGCCGTTTTCAATCCAGCGCATGAACCGCAAGGCCTGATCGTCCACCCCGTAATTGGAAATGGTTTTCAGCTCAGCGGCGTCCATGTGCGCGACGGCCGCGGCCTCGCCCTTTTCTGTCAGGGAGAAGTACAACTGGTGAATGAGGCGCTGGCCCTTCCGCTTCACATAGCCGCTTTTCTCCAGAGAATCCAACGCTTTATGAATACTGGCGGCCTGAAGCTGGCGCTCACTGCAATACCGCGTCATTCGTGTGATGATGGCGCCGGTGTTCCCATAGCCGCGTTTCAGCGTTTTCAGCACCTCCGTCTGGAGCGCGTCCGGGCCTTTGGCGGCGTCTACCGGAGCAACCGTATCCGTTTTCGTCAACAGGCTCACAACCACCAGCGTAATCAAAGAGGCGGGGAAAATCAGCCACAGGCTGTTCACCCGCGCGGAGTTCGTCGTGAGAATATCCCAGTACAGCACGATGCCCATGGAAACCGCCACAGAGGCAATGGCTCCCTTTTGATTGCCAACTCGAAGCAGCCAGGAATCCAGATAGTAGACAAACAGCGGCGCGCCCACGCCGGTGCCGAAGGCAAAGAGGTAGCTGAGGCCTCCCTTCCAGAAAATGGCGAACGCCACGGAAGCCAGCCCATAGATGATGGTGCCCCATTTGGCCCATTGGAGCAGTTTCTTTGTATCCCGAATCTTCAGGAAATACTGGGCGACATCCCGGACCAGCTGATTGACACCGGAGACCAGGTAGATGTCACAGGTGGACATGGTGGCGGCCATCAGTCCGGCCATGATGCAGGCCGCCAAGGGAATCGGCAAAATGCCCATCAAAGAGCCAAAGGCCGTGCTGGCGCTCTCAAGGTTGGGAAGCAGCTGGCGGGCATAGCAGCCTGTAAACGCGCCTACGACTCCGGTGAAATAGGCGATGATCACCGTCCACATCCAGCCCTTCTTGCAGGACTTCAGGCTGCGAGTGCCGGCGGCCCGGGCCCAATAAGGCGACTGGTTGAGCAGGGATTGGTGCATCATCAGGAACGTAATCACCGAGGGCGCCACAAACTGGACCACCGGAATGGAGCCGAACGGAAGGCTCAGGAAGTTTTCCGGCAGAACCGAGGCGTCCGGCATCCCATATTTGACGATCAGGTAAACGGGAAGGACGAGGAACTGGACAACGAAAACCCAGGAAAATTGGATCAAATCCGTGGCCGTAGCGGCCCAGATGCCGCCGAACACCACATAGGCGGTCACTACCACGCCAACCAACAGCATGGCCAGCTTGGGATCAATGCCAAGCGCGCCTCCAATGGTATCCCCGCAGCCCACATACTGCCAGCCCAGAATGGCCAGGGAGGCGAAGAGGATTACGATGGTAATGGCCATACGGCCGCCTTTGCCGTATCGGTACTCAAACCACTCTGTAGGCGTCAGAGCGCCGGAGGTTCGCCAGAAGCCAGCCCAGCACAGCCAAGCCACCAGCGCGCCGGTGCCCCAGCCCAGGTAGAACCACATACCGCCCATGCCGAACATATAGCCGTACATGATGATGGAGGGCAGGTAGCCGCCGGAGATCAGAATGGAGCCGTTGCCCACCGCGGTCATCAGCGGGGTGAACTCCCGGCCGCCTACCATGAACTCCGTCTCGTCTTTCGTGGTTTTCTTTCCGATATACCAGCTGAGCAGCATCATCGCCAGGACATAGATTACGGTAATCAGGAGCATCCAAACCTGTGACGTCATGTAAATACCTCCTTACACACAAATGATTTGAGCAGTCGGCTTACCCGAAATATTTTTTCCGCACGCACCACATATCATGCCCGGTGAGGAACCACTTGGGGTCCCGCTCCTCGGCAAGCAGCAGAATCTTGTCAAAGGAGTCGTAGCATGCGTAGTGGTCGTAAATCACGCCATTGAGTATATAGGGCCCGAAGTTGTCCGGGGCGGGAGTGATGTCCACTACGGTCCCGTCCAGCAGCTCCATCTTGTCCATTTTGGGGAACAGGCAGCAGCCAACGTGGGGCATGTCGCCCGTGAGCACATATTTGCCCTCGGCGGTCTGGACCTGGATGGCCATGCCGCCCAGGGTGTGGCCTGGCACCTTGACCAGGCGCAGGCCATTGCCCATGTCGAAGTCCCCGTCGATCATTTGGATGTGCTTGAGCCGCGCGATATCGCCGGGAGTGCGGGGATCATAGTCGGTGCGAATCTTCTGGGAGGGCAGCGGCGCCATCATGTTGAGGTACTCGTCCCTCTGGAACAGGTGCAGAGAGTTCGGGAACAGCAGCGCTCCGCCAGCGTGGTCGTTGTGCAGATGGGTGTACATGACGACATCGATATCGTCCGGAGTCAGGCCCTCGCCCTTCAGCGCATCCAGCACATATTGGTTGCCGCCCACAGCGGGACAGCCTGCCCAGGCTTTGCCGTCGTGGATGTTGTCCTGATGTACGCCGGTATCAACCAGGATGTTCTTTTTTCCGTTTTGAAGCAGATATCCGCAGTACACGAAGGGCATAACCTTATCTTCATCAATGCCCGCGCAGAAGATGCCCTTAGGCGCGGTCAGAGTGCCGTAAAACAGGCACGTAATTTTCCAGTTGTTCGCTTCCATAATTCCAGTCCTTTCTATTCAGTCTATTCTGTTCCCCGCGACGAGGCGGGCGCTTCCCCCGGCATGTCCCAAAGGCGGACGCCTTCAAAGTAGGGCGACTGCTTTCTCCTTCGGAAGTCGTCTCCATCCTTTTGAGACCAGTCATACAGGCCCCTTCCGGCAGCTTGTCCTGTCTGCCCGGAGGCCAAGCCCTCCAGAACCGTTTTTTGGATATCCTTTGTGCCGCACAAATCCGGGTATACGTTTTCCGCGATGGCGCGCTCTAATTCAAACCCCACCGCGTCGAAATATTCCAGCAGGCCGATGGAGGCATAGCGCATCCCCATGGCGTACTTGACCGCCCGGTCGATATCCTCCACCCCGGCAATGTCCTGCTCCATAAGATAGATTGCCTCCCGAAACAGGGCCTGGGCAAACCGGTTGACCAAAAATCCCGGCACGCTGCGCTTCAACACTACCACTTGGCGGTTTAGCTTCCGCAGCAACGAGCAGACGGTCTCCAAAGTCTCCTCAGAGACCCGCTCATGGCGGACCACTTCCACCAACGGCAGCATATGAACCGGCTGAAAGGGATGGGCAATCAGGAAGCGGGCGGGATTTTCAATCCGCTTCGCCAGAATTCCCGCGTCAATCGAGGAGGTGGTAGAGGCAATGACCGCGTTGGAGCCGTTATATTTCGTAATGGTCCGATAGACCTCTCCTTTGATGTCCGGGTCCTCCGACACCGCCTCGAAGGTTACGGCGGCCCCTTTCAGAGCGGCGGCATCCTTTGTAATGGTCACCAGGTTCATGGCGGCCTCTTTGTTTGCCTGTGTGGCGAGTCCCTCCGCAATCAGATCGTCCCAGTTTTGCCGCATGGCATCCCGGCAGCGGGCCAGCCCTGCCTCCGAATGACCAACGACCACAGTGGGATACCCGTTTCCAGAAGTCAGCGTCGCCTGGCACGCTCCAATGGTTCCCGTGCCATAGACTGCGAGTGTTTCCCTCATAGGCATTTCCCCCTCATAAAATGTTCTTTGTCAAGGCCGTGACGCCAAAATAATAAAGCAAAAAATATGCCAACTCCGAACACGACAGAGGAAACGGCCAACGCTTTCCGCATGTTCACGATTGGGCGCGAGGCTTGGGATATCTTCTATCAAATTAAATCGTACTTGTGGAGCTTTTGGTAGAGGATGGTGCGGGAGATGCCCAGCTCCCGGGCCACCGCGGTTTTGTTCCCGTGGAAAATCTCCAGCGCCTCCACAAGCATTTCCCGTTCAGCCGCGCCCTTGCGCTGGCGGAGGGTGGACAGCTTCTTTGGTTCCCAGGCGGCGTCAGGCTTTGCGAGAAGTGCCGTCGGATCATCCAGATGGCTGAAATAGTCGGAAAAATATTTCCACTCCAGTGGTTCAAACCAGGCCAGATTCATGGCCCGCTCCAGCACATTTTGCAGCTCCCGCACGTTGCCGGGCCAGCTATACTCCATCAGCCGCTCCACGGTTTCTTCCGTGATGCCGGGAATTTGCAGATTTAACCGCAGATTCAGCTGCTTTAGCAGATGATCAATCAGCAGAGGAATGTCGCTCCGCCGCTCCCGCAGGGGAGGAATGCGGATTTTAATGACATTCAGCCGAAAATAGAGGTCGCTGCGGAACTTCCCATCCTGCACCAATTGTCTCAGCGGAATATTTGTGGCGGAGATGATTCGTGTGTCGATGGGAATGGTCGTAGAAGAACCGATCCGCTCGATCTCCCGCTCCTGCAAGGCTCTTAGGGGCTGTTCACATAAGAAGGATTGTGATATAATCAAAAAATGGAAATAAAGAAAGAGCAATACGAGCAAATCAAAGAGTGCTTTCCCAAGCAGCGGAAACCAGCCAAAATCAGCAACCTGGAC
>NZ_CATMPS010000063.1:0-5864 GCF_950073225.1 uncultured Oscillibacter sp. | reverse complement strand
CGTTGGCCAGGTCCCGGCCCTTGGAAATCAGCTCGAAGTCGGTGGGCATCAGCTTGCCCTCGCGCTGCTCGCAGAAGACCCAAACGTCCTTGAAGGCAGCGATATCCGCACTGTTGAAATTAGACATATTCGTTTTATCCCCCTTCTCAGATGATGTGCTTGGCGGCCAGGATGCCCGCCAGCTTCTCGCAGGTGGCCTTGTCCGCGCCCTCCAGCATCATGCCGGCGCCCTTCTGGGGCGGGGTGAAGCTCTTGAAGATGTTGGTGGGGGAGCCTTTCAGGCCGATGGTGGTGGCGTCGATCAGGGGATCGTCCTTCAAATCGTCATAGCCATAGGTGGTCAGGGGCTTTCCGTAAGCCTCGAACACGCCGCCCACGCTCATGTAGCGGGGCTCGTTCAGCTCCTTGATGCAGGTAATCAGGCAGGGGGTCTGGGTCTTGATGGTCATATAGCCGTCTTCCAGCATCCGCTTGACGGTGACGGTATTGCCTTCTTTGGTGATGTCCGCGGCGTAGGTAATCTGGGGCAGATGCAGCTTCTCTGCCATCTGGGGACCCACCTGGGCCGTGTCGCCGTCGATGGCCTGGCGGCCGCACATCACAATGTCGTCGGCTTCCACGCCGATGCGGTTCACCGCCGCGGCGAGAATCTGGGAGGTGGCGTAAGTATCGGAGCCGCCGAACTCCCGGGCGGAAACCAGGATGGCCTCGTCCGCGCCCATAGCCAGGGCTTCCCGGAGCATGCCCGCCGCCGGCGGGGGACCCATGGTGACCACGACAACCTTGCAGCCCGTGGCGTCCTTCATTTTCAGGGCGGCCTCCAGGGCGTTCATATCATCGGGGTTCGTGATGGTCTGCATGGAAGCGCGGTTCAGGGTACCGTCGGGATTGACTGCGACCTTGCCGGAGGTATCGGGAACCTGCTTGATGGAAACAATGATTTTCATGACCGTTTACCTCCTATCTTATTTCACGCCCAGGCGGCTGGAAATGACCATGCGCTGGACTTCGGATGTACCCTCGTAAATCTCGGTGATCTTGGCGTCGCGCATCATGCGCTCCACGGGATACTCGCGGGTGTAGCCGTAGCCGCCGAAGAGCTGGACGGCCCGGCGGGTCACGTCGGACGCGGCCTCGGCGGCGAAGAGCTTCGCCATGGAGGCGTCCATGGAATAGTCCTCGTGCAGCTGCTTCTTGCAGGCGGCGGCGTACACCAGGTACTGAGCGGCCTGCATGCGGCAGTGCATGTCGGCCAGCTGGAACTGGGTGTTCTGGAACTGGCTCAGGCGGCGGCCGAACTGAACGCGCTCCTGGGTGTACTTCACGGCCTCGTTCACCGCGCCCTCGCCCAGGCCCAGGGCCTGGGCCGCGATGCCGATACGGCCGCCGTCCAGGGTCATCATGGCGATCTTGAAGCCCTTGCCCTCTTTGCCCAGCAGGTTCTCCTTGGGAACGATGCAGTCCTCAAAGATCAAATCGCAGGTAGAGGAGCCCCGGATGCCCATTTTCTTCTCATGCTTGCCGGTGGAGAAGCCGGGGAAGCCCTTTTCCACGATGAAGGCGGAGATGCCGTGGTTTCCCTTGGACTTGTCGGTCATGGCCATGACCACAAAGGTGTCCGCCACGTTTCCGTTGGTGATGAAGCACTTGGAGCCGTTGAGGACATAGTGGTCGCCCTCCAGGACGGCGGTGGTCTGCTGGCCGGAGGCGTCGGTGCCGGCGCCGGGCTCCGTGAGGCCGAAGGCGCCGATCTTCTTGCCGCTCAGCAGGTCGGGGAGATACTTTTTCTTCTGCTCCTCGGTGCCGTGCTCAAAGATGGGGGCGCAGCACAAGGAGGTGTGGGCGGAGACGATGACGGCGGTGGTGCCGCAGACCTTGGCCAGCTCTTCCACGCACATGGCATAGGAGAGAACGTCGCCGCCGGCGCCGCCGTACTCCTTGGGAAAGTAAATGCCCATCATGCCCAGCTTTGCCATCTTCTCCACGGTCTCCATGGGGAAGCGCTCTTCCTCGTCGATCTCCTCGGCCAGGGGTTTGACCTCGTTCTCGGCGAACTCGCGGTACATCTTACGGAGCATCAGCTGCTCATTGGAAAGATGAAAATCCATACCTTATATACTCCTTTACTCCGGTTTTACTTGGAATAGTCGTAGAAGCCCTTGCCGGTCTTCTTGCCCAGCAATCCGCCGCGGACCATCTTCTTCAGCAGCAGGGCGGGACGGTACTTGGGATCGCCGCTCTCGTTGAAGAGGGTCTCCATGATGGCCAGGCACACGTCCAGGCCGATGAAGTCGCCCAGAGCCAAGGGGCCCATGGGATGGTTCGCGCCCAGGCGCATGGCCTTGTCGATGTCCTCCACGGAAGCGACGCCGGTCTCCACCAGGCCCGCCGCCTCGTTGATCATGGGAATCAGGATCTTGTTGACCACAAAGCCGGGAGCCTCGGCCACTTCCACCGGGTCCTTGCCGATCTCCTGGGACAGCTTGTAGATGAAGTCGAAGGTCTCCTGGGTGGTGTTGGCGCCCCGGATGATCTCCACCAGCTTCATGCTGGGGACGGGATTGAAGAAGTGCATGCCGATCACGGGATGGTTCAGGCCGTTGGCCATCTCGGTGATGGACAGGGAGGAGGTGTTGGAGGCAAAAATGGCCTCGGGCTTGCACATGGCGTCCAGCTCGCTGAGCAGGGCCTTCTTGGTGCCCATGTCTTCCTTGACGCACTCAATGACGAGATCCGCGTCGGCGCAGGCGGACTTTTCCTCCACCAGCACGTTGGCCATGATGGCGTCGGCGGCGGCCTGTTCCATCCGGCCCTTGTCCACCCGCTTCTGGAGAGAGGCGGCCAGCTTGTCCTTGTGCTTCTGGGCGGACGCCACGGAGCTGGCGTACATCAGGGCGGTGTGGCCCTTCGCCGCGAAGACCTGAGCGATGCCGCTGCCCATCGTGCCCGCGCCAAAAATCGCTACCTTCATGATTGTTCCTCCTGTTATTTTGTAAAATTGTGGGTTCTGTTAACTCGTTTAAGTTTGGACAAAGAGAGCAAATCCCGACTTTGCTAATTTGCTCACAATCTTCATTATAGGGTCCCCGCACCAAATTATCAAGTACAATTTTACCGCCGCCCCCCTCTTTTTTTCTTTTTTACGATTCGTACAAAATACTCGTTAAAATTTATACAATTTTCTATCCGCCGCCGTTTTTTCCCATCCCCGCCGCCCCCCGGCGGAAGCTCCCGCTTTGCCGGAAAAGCCCCGCCCCTTTGGTAGTTCTGTCATTTTTTTAGATTACCTAAAAATTTTTTAGATTTCCTCTTGCTTTTTCCGGTTTCTATGCTATCATGGGAACATCACCTGAAATTTTTTTAGCTCGATCAATAATATATTTTGGAGGCGCGTCATGAAAGAAGCCATCAAGTGGACCCTGAACCGCATGCCCAAGAGCGAGGACAAGCAGCTCCCCGTCATGTCCCTGTCCAACGTGGCGAAAGCCCGCTTTTTCCACAGCAGCTTCCCCCAGTACTCCATCACCCCCCTGGCCGAGCTGGACGGCATGGCCAAGTATCTGGGCCTGGCGGGCCTCTATGTGAAGAACGAGGCGCACCGCTTCGGCCTCAACGCCTTCAAGGTCCTGGGCGGCTCCTTCGCCATGGGCCGGTACATCGCCAAGGAGATGGGCCGGGACGTGTCCGAGATGACCTATGACTATCTGACCAGCGAGGCCTTCCGCCGGGAGTTCGGCCAGGCCACTTTCTTCACCGCCACCGACGGCAACCATGGCCGGGGCGTGGCCTGGGCGGCGAATAAGCTGGGCCAGAAGGCCGTGGTCCACATGCCCAAGGGCAGCAGCCAGCCCCGCTTCGACAACATCGCTAAAGAGGGGGCCCAGGTCACCATTGAGGAGGTCAACTACGACGACTGCGTCCGCATGGCCGCCGCCGAGGCCGCCCAGACGGAGCACGGCGTCATTGTCCAGGACACCGCCTGGGACGGCTATGAGGAAATTCCCTCCTGGATCATGCAGGGCTACGGCACCATGGCCGGGGAGTCCGCGGAGCAGCTGCGGCAGATCGGCGTAAACCGCCCCACCCACGTCTTCGTCCAGGCGGGCGTGGGAAGCCTTGCCGGGGCCGTGGTGGGTTATTTCACCAACCTCTTCCCCAACGATCCCCCGAAGTTCATCGTCATGGAGGCCCAGGCAGCGGACTGCCTGTACCAGGGCGCCATGGCCGGAGACGGAAAGCCCCGGGTGGTGGACGGCGATTTGAAGACCATCATGGCGGGCCTGGCCTGCGGCGAGCCCAACACCATTTCCTGGGACATCCTCCGCAACCACGTTACCGCCTTCGTCTCCTGCCCCGACTGGGTCAGCGCCCGGGGCATGCGGATGCTGGGCGTGCCCGTGAAGGGGGACCCGGTGGTCATCTCCGGCGAGAGCGGCGCGGTGGGCATGGGCCTGATCGCCGCCATCATGGAAACCGACGAGTACAAGGACCTGCGGGAGGCCATCGGCCTGGACCGCTACAGCCAGGTGCTGATGTTCTCCACGGAGGGCAACACCGACCCCCTGAAGTTCCGCAAGGTGCTGTGGGACGGCGAGTTTGCCACGGTCTGAGGGGGAATCTATATTATAATGTATCAGAGCCGGACCGGAGGGTCCGGCTCTTTTTGAATTCTGTTGCCTTCCGGCCAAAAATGTGATATAACAGCAGATGGAAGAAACAAAGAAAACTTTACGATGGAGGACAGCTTATGAATACCAACATCCGTCCCGCAGACATGAAGCGAATCAATACCCCCCAGCTGGCGGAGGCGTTCATCGCCGAACAGGTGGCCCAGGTCCGGGCCCAGGTTGGGGATAAAAAGGTGCTGCTGGCCCTCTCCGGCGGCGTGGACTCCTCGGTGGTGGCGGCCCTGCTCATTAAGGCCGTCGGAAAGCAGCTGGTCTGCGTCCATGTGAACCACGGTTTGATGCGCAAGGGCGAAAGCGAGCAGGTGATTGAGGTTTTCAAAAATCAACTGGACGCCAACCTGATTTACGTAGACGCCACGGACCGCTTCCTGGATCTGCTGGCGGGCGTGGACGAGCCGGAGCGGAAGCGGAAGATCATCGGCGGCGAGTTCATCAAGGTCTTCGACGAGGAGGCCCGGAAGCTGGAGGGCATCTCCTTCCTGGCCCAGGGGACCATTTATCCCGACATTCTGGAGAGCGACGGGGTTAAGGCCCACCACAACGTGGGCGGCCTGCCGGAGGATATGGACTTCGAGCTGGTGGAGCCGGTGAAGCTGCTGTTCAAGGACGAGGTCCGGGTTGTGGGCCGGGCCCTGGGCCTGCCGGTTTCCATGGTGGAGCGCCAGCCCTTCCCGGGTCCGGGCCTGGGTGTGCGGTGCCTGGGGGCCATCACCCGGGACCGTCTGGCGGCCCTGCGGGAGTCCGACGCGATTTTGCGGGAGGAGTTCGGCAAGGCGGGTCTGGCGGAGAAGGTGTGGCAGTTCTTCACCGTGGTGCCGGATTTCCGGTCCACCGGCGTGCGGGACGGCAAGCGGGCCTTTGACTGGCCGGTGATCATCCGGGCGGTCAACACCGTAGACGCCATGACGGCCACGGTGCCGGAGATTCCCTGGGCGGTGCTTCAGACGATTACGGGCCGGATTCTGGCGGAGGTGCCGGGCGTGTGCCGGGTGCTGTATGATTTGACGCCGAAGCCGGTGGGGACGATTGAGTGGGAATGACCGTTAAAACGGCGCAAACCCGCATGAATACAGGGTTTTTGACCTGTCACTTTGCCTTGTGATACTGGATTGATACTATTCGTTTCAACCCGGTCACACAAGAGAATGATTGCAAAGGGCAAGCGAACCGCCCTGC
>NZ_CATMPS010000062.1:0-5910 GCF_950073225.1 uncultured Oscillibacter sp. | reverse complement strand
TGAAAAACGATTGGTTGAGATCAGAGCGGTTATACATAATGTTCTTGAACTGGACTGATAACTTGCGCCCTATACGATTGTATGGGGCGCAAGTTATAGTCGATAAACATACTTTTGTTTGTAATTGGGAATCCTCAATCATGTTAATTCAGTAATCGTACTCATTAGGTTCAGAAAAGCCGGTGCCCGCACGGGCTGGCAAAGTGGGAGATACCTTGTGGGGCCCTGTGTACCTTGCGTCAATGCCGTGGTTTTCATAAACTCCAAGCACCAGCGGCTGATGGCCGTGCTCCTGGGCCCGAAGCGTTCCCGCCACATCTTCTGAGCATTCCATGACGTTGCCGCCCTGGTCGTTAAGGCAGAGGACGGAGGGCATCATGTTTCCGCTGGCGGTCCCCTTCAGTGTGGGAGCGACCTCCTCCTGATAGCCGGTGGTCCCAGCGTCGGAGCCCGCCCCGGCATTGAACGCGGCGGTCAGCACGCAGGGGTATCCCTGGCCGGGCATGCCGCCTCCGCCGCTGAGGGAGGCGTGCCGCTCCGGCATCAGAAAACTGTCTCCGCCGCCTTTGCTGACCACGCCCGCCGCGAACAGCAGTCCTCCGGGATTCCGGCCTCCGCCTCCGTCGGCGCTTGCCAGCGTTGGGGATTTGCTCTCCGGCGTGAAGATTCTCGCCTGCTGGGTATCCCAGGGTGTGAGACAATCTTCCTCAAAAAACTTATGCTGGCCCCCGTTGCCGGTCAGCGCGCTTGTGGAGAGCTCCTCCAGGGAGATCAAGCCCGCCTGGGCCTCCAGCGCCAATTCCAATTGCGGCGGCAGGTCCTTCCCCCGCTCCACCGCCCGCCGCAGAATACCCAGGCAGGCTTTTGGGGTCAAATAATATTTGGATGGGACGTCCTCCTGCAAAATCGCAGATAAGGAAGATTCGACGGCGTCTCTGGGGCACTCCGAAGTGTTGAGCGTCCCACCGCACCCAAGCCACTGTGGATCGATTTCCCAATATGGCCCCAGAATATTTCCAGCGCCCGTGCGGAGGTCCAATAACATGAAGCTCTGGTTCCTCAATCTGGAGGAACGCTTCAAGGACCTGCCGGAAGTCCGAGCCCGGCGTTTTCCGTCCCGTTTCCGGGTCCCGCCCGCTGGAGAGGCTGCCCGGCACGTTTTCCCAGACGGCGAATCGGGGCCGAACATGGACACCTGTCCATCCATGACGTTTGTCTTCATCTCTCATCTCCTTGATGATCCGGATCTGTTCCATAAAAAGGCCGGAGCGGGAGCCGGTCAAACCGGCCCGCGCCCCGGCCACAGACAGTCCTGGCATGGACTGCCGCCGCAGATGATATCCACCGGAGGGAGCTTTGCCCCGTCCAGCTTTGTGATGTCCCCTACATGGACCATGTTGGGGAAGTGATGCTTTGTTACTTCGATGGGAAAGGCTTCGATCTCGCTGGCCCAGAGGGGTTCGATCCCCGCCCGGACCGCCGCGAGGGGAAAGCCGCCGATGCCATCAAAGAGGCTTCCCATGGTCAGCATAGCCACGCTCCTTACTTCGGCGCCACCGCGTGGGTGACGTTTCGTGTAATGTTGATGGCCGACTGCGCCGTATAGACCGCGCTCATGATATTGGCGTGGGTTGTGGTGTCCAGACCGAAGGTCCCGGCGATGCGGGGCACCTCTCCCGCGGAGAGCATCAGCCCCAGGCCCAGCAGGGCGTGGTCCTTGAAGACCATGAGCCCCGCCACGAGGATGGTGGACTGCAGAAAGGCCGTCAGACACAGGCCAATTACCTGCTTGATCCACTGGACGAAGCCGTCGATGTAGCCTCGGGGAACGCTGAACATATAGAGACTCCCCACGGCGATTTGTATGAGCAGGATACCGCCCCGTTTCAGGTTGCTGAAAAACACCTTAATCACGGCGTAGGCCATGAGGATGATACAGAACAGCAGCATGAAAGGGCTGGTGAGCACGCTCAGGCCGAAATGCAGGGTTTGGTTGGACATATCCACAAGACTGTCCACGCTCTGGAGGTCGTTGATAATCGCCTCTCCCACGGTGCCGATGTTGTTGCCATACCCGGTGAGTCCCGTGGCGAAGGTCCCCTGCAAGGAGACCGACAGGGCGTAGAGCCGCACCGGCACGGTCGTGAACAGGCTGACGGCCATGAAGCCCTTGAGGGCGTTGATGGCGGTCTGCTGAAGGTTCCCCCGGCCGGAGGAGTATTCGATGCCGAACTCGAAGGCCGAGACCACCAGGCTGACGGCGAACAGGGCCCAGGCCAGCTGGGAGAAAAACAGGATGATGGCCTGGACCCATTCCAGGTCAAAGAGTTCCACGCCCATGTTTCCCATCTCGGCGAAGAAGTTGCCGAGGAAGCCCACCACCTGGCCGTAGAACCAGTCGATGAGGTTGTCCATAACTGTGGACGCTACAAAGTCCCAAATAAAAATGACGTTCACCTCTCTTCTGTTTTTGGGAAAAATAAGCAGGGGTACCGCTATACCGCGACGCGCCTGCTCATTTAGATATTAAATGGTATGGCTGCTTGTCGCTTATCCCGTCACATCATGACCGGACCGGCTGCCTGGGACGGCTGTTGGGCGGCGGCTATCATTCCTCTGCGTTCCTCCAGCAGTTCCATCCGGCAGTCATCCAGCGCTTCAGCTGTGATTGGGTGGAGAAAGACGGCCTCAGCCGCCTCTCGGAACCGCTCCATGGGCATACAGAGCCTTCTCTCACACACCTGGAAATCCACTATTTCCTCCGGTGTTTTCGTCTCATACCACCTGAATTCTTCCAGCCGCTGTGCTTCTTCCGCGGTAAGCCTTTCGTCCTGCTCCTGTTCCGCAATGCGGATTGCTTCATAGGCGTCGTTATCCTCCAGCCTTGAGGCTTTGATGGAGACGGCAGACATCTCCTGTAACGCGTTTGCCACCAGACGGGTCATAATGTCCTGATCCGTACAGAGGCGCTGGAGCTCCTCGCCGCTGATTTTTTCACCATACCGTGCGCTGTTCCGATCTGTACATATGGGCCGAACGGTTACAGTAAATTCCTTGACCTCCGGAGGCACAGTCCCGTCTTCAGTGGGGGGAGGGTCCATACAGATAACGGTCCCCACCTTCGACAGAGGAAGCGTGTTGACGCCGAATCCCCACGGGCCAACTCCTACGTCGTACATCCCATAAGTGCGCCGCCGGAGCTCCGCCGCCAGCTTGAGGATGGGGTTCGATTGGATTTGATCTTCTGTTAATACTGGCATTTCATCTATCTCCTATTACAGGCAAAATGCTCAGCGTCACAGCCCGATAATGCCCCAGATATAGGAGGGGGCGGTAAGGCAGAAGATGAGGCAGACCAGGAGGATGGCGGGCGGAGCCCACTCGAACTGGCCCCGCTGGCGGTAATCGAAGTAGGCGGTGCCCACTTTGACGAAGAAGGCAATAGCCAGGATCATGTCCAGAGCGGGGAAGACCACGGTGTCGACGACGGTCTTGACCTGCCCGGAAGCCGCGGTCCAGGTCTGCTGGATGGCCCCGGAGACGTCGCCTCCGGCGGCGAGGGCGGTAGTGGTAAGGGCAGAGAGAGTCAGAAGTGTCATGAAGAGCATAGCAAGGCGCTTTTTCCGGTTCATCAAATGATCCTCCTTAAAAAATGAGAGGCCGCTCAGCTTATGAGCGGCCCCTTGATCATGGGGTGGTTAAGGTATTTCCGGCTTAGTATCCGGTGCGGGGCAGGGGCTTAGAGGGTTTTGCGGGCTTGTAGACCGTGGTGACCCAGCGGTCAGTGGCCATGATCCACTGTTCGTTGTGGACGCCGCCCACATCCGCCTGATTGACAAACTGGGCGCCGCCGTTGAGCCAGGAGACCACATTGCAGTGGATCTGAGGGGCTTCCACCTGCCGGAAGTTGGAGGGCACGACGCCGAAGACAAACATGACTTCCGTGACATACTCGCCGGAGGCCAGGCCCAGGGCCGCGGGGGACGCCGGAACAACGGAGTTCTTCATGGTGCTTACATTGTCGTCAATGACCCGGTAGGTCTCTCCGCTGAGGTTGGTCTTGTAGACGATTTTGTAATTGCCCTGGACATTGTAGGTTCCGGTAACGATCTTATCCAGCCGCAGGGCGGCGGGCAGGGTGTCCCTCCAGTAGAAGAAGGAGAGGGCGGTGGTGGAATTGTTGGCGATGCCGGAGAAGTCATAGCGGATAGCCTGTCCCGGCATGACCTGGGAGTAGCCCCGTTTGTTGATGGAGACATTGGTGTACAGAGCCTTGTTGGTCATGGCCAGACGGACGATCTGGCCTTCGTGCTCCAGGTATGCCGTCAGGGGCGTTTCGTTTACGCCGTAATTGGCGGGCGCTTTGACCTCCCGGATGGTATAGCGGCCCAGAGGGAGCTGACGGGAAACGGCGAGGCCCCGGCCATCGCTGCGGATGGTGTCCACGAGGTTGCTGGCCTTGTCGTAGATTTCAAAGACCGCGCCCTCCAGCAGCGTTCCGGCGGGGAGGCCATTGGTGGAATTGTAGTCGGCGGATTTCTTTGTGATCTGAATCTGACCGGAAATGGGGGTGTTCTCCCACTCGACAAGGGTGGTCTCGCCGGGCTTTACATAGACGGTTTTCATCTGGGTGTCCGTGATGTAGCCCTCGTTCTCCAGTTCCCGCAGGTAGTAGCGACCTGCCGTGGTGATGTCCTCGATGTACACATATCCCTGGTTGTCCGAGGTATATTGACCTACAGGGGTGTTGGTACTGTCATAGAGCAGGAAGCTGACGCCGTAGATGCCCTTCTTGGTGATGGAATCCACCTTATGAATCAGGATGCCCGAGAAGGCTTTGTTGGTCACGGTCAGCGTGGTGGTTTCGCCGTCTTTAATGGTGAAATACTGCGGGGTTTCGTCAACCTTGAAGCCCTTCGCGGCCTCGATTTCCACCGCATAGTAGTCTCCTGCGTCCAGGTCCACGTGGACCCGGCCCGTGGAATCCGTAACGACGGTTTCCACCAGAGCGCCGTCCATTCTGCGGATTTCAAACTTGACGTTGGGAATGCGCTGGGTTTTGTCGGCCTCGTTGACCTTGATCAGCTCCAGGCCGCCTGCGGGGACATTTTCAAAGGTGATGGTCTGGGTGTCATTGGCGTTCACCTGGACGGTCTGGCGCTTGGTGTTCGGATCGATCACATAGCCGGGGAGCGTTTCGATTTCCTCCACGATTATCGTGCCCACAATACCGGGGATTTTGATCTGGCCCAGGGAATCCGTCGTGTAGAGGCCGTTGGAGGAAATCTTTCCGCCATCCAGGTCCACGTTGGAGCCGTCGGCGTAGGTGATTTTGAATTTCACACCCGCCAGCGGCTTCTTGGTCGCGGCGTCGATCTTGTTGATGATCAGCCCTCCGGCTTTCTTGTTCCAGAAGGTCAGGCTCTGGACCTCGCCCTCCTTGATGAGGATGCTCTGGGGCTGACCGTCAAGGATGTAGCCATCCAGGGTCTTGGTTTCTTTGACGGTGATGGTCGTGCCAGGGGTCAGGCCGGGGATGGAAATGCGCCCATCCTTGTCGGTGGTGTAATAGCCGTTGTTGGGTCCCACGACAGCCCCGGAACTGTCTGTTACCAGAAATTCCACGCCAGCCAGCGGCTCGTTGTCGCTGCCGTCGATGAATTTTTGAATCGTCAGCGTGTTGGCGGGGATGTTGTAAAAGGTTGCCGTCTGTGTTTCCTGGGGATTGACCGTAATAGTCTGGCTCTCTCTGCCCGGTTCGATGGTATATCCGGGCAGGGGCCGGGTTTCCTTGATTACAACTGTCCCGACGATGCCGGAGATATGGACCTCGCCGTGGTCATCCGTGGTGTAGAGGCCCTTACTGGAGAGGTGCCCATTGTCTGTGTCAACGTAGCCGCCCTCAGCATA
>NZ_CATMPS010000061.1:0-6604 GCF_950073225.1 uncultured Oscillibacter sp. | reverse complement strand
CTTTGCCGGAGAAGAACCGGGAAATTATTTTCCTTTACTTTTTCGGGCATTACACACAGCAGGAAATCGGGGAAATGTACGGACGCTGCCGGAGTACGACCGGGTATCAAATCCGCAGGACTTTACAGCTCCTGCATAAAGAAATGGAGGTGCTTTCACATGGGGAATCCAAACCTTTTGCCCTATGAAACGATTGTCCGGGCGACCAGCGGAGAGCCGGAAGCCGTGGACGAGGTTTTGCGGCATTACAGCAAGCGTATCCGAATTGCCGCCATTGAAAACGGGCATATCGACAGAGATACCGAGGACAGCATAAAACAGCGGCTTGTTGCTTCCCTATTCAAATTTCGTTTTGATGGGTAGGAAGTATAAGGAATTGCTTTCATTTTTGTAAAAATGGAGGTATAATAGAAGCACAAAGTCCCGTATTTTTAAGACCTAAACGGTCAAGGTGTAGGAGTAGTCAAGGAATAAACGACTCTCCTACACCTTTTTCCGCTCTCAATTACGGTTTGCCAGCTTTGCCGATGGCCTCCATCAGCTTGTCATAACCGAACATGGCTGCATACGCCACCATGAACCCCAGCACGACCGCAGCGGCCACCATATACCACACCACCGCGATAGCCTTGATCTGACAGTAGGCGAAGAACGCCACCAGCGTGAGTACCATCGAGACGGCGACCGCCAGGATGTTGGTCGGCAGCTTGTCCCAGGTGACCTTTTTCAGCACCTGGACGACGATGTTGGTCACCACCACCAGCACACCGATGACGCTGATGACCATGGACCAGTTCAGAACACTTTCCATTTTTGATTCCTCCTTATGTTATCCGACCCCATCAGGCGGAGCAGAGCCATGTTTATCCGGCCATGAATTGTTCTTGCTCAGGTTCTCGACGGCAGACTTGATGGCGTACACCAGCACCACGCCGATGATCTCGGTAAGCGCCACCTGAGATAAACTCTCGGCAATCTGCTCCTTGCCCATCCATGCGAGGATGTAGCTGCACCACACCCAGGCAATACCGTTAAGCAGGCAGACCCACACGATAATTTTCATAGTGGTCGCTTTCTTTTGGCTCGGTTCAGAGAGGTCGAGGGTGGGTTCTTCAACGACGTCCTCCGGCCAGTCCTCAGAAATATCAGCAGGCTGCTCCACAATGGGCGCGACTTCCTTTGCTTTGATGTTCAGCATACGTCACCCTCCTCTTCATCCTTGGCGTGACTCTCCTGAAGGAAGTCCCGCTTCTTCAAGCGTTCCTTATAGACCTCCCGGATGTTTTCGATGGCGAGAACCGCCCGGTTGTTTGGATACTCCGGATGTTCCTCGCAGTACCGCTCGTAGTCGTCGATTTTAGCCAGCACCTCAACAAACTCCTCTTTGGTGTGGTTAATAGGTCGTAGCAGTTCGTTATTAAAATGCAGAATCTGGGCACGTCGGCTGTCGGCAGTCCGGCGGTCATCCATGGTGATGTGACCGTCCAGCTTAGCCTCAATACCATCAAGTCGGCTGGATATGTCCGCATTAACTGCTTTACCAACGGTTTTTGCCAGTGCCGACCAAGGGTTGATTTTGACGGGGGCAATTTGCACCAGCGTCAAAAGGAGCAGAATCAGACCGCCCCCGCCAGCTAAAAGCTCTTGGATAGTCAAAATTCATTTCCTCCTGTTGGATTACTTGCTCAGCATCCCGATCAGCTCGGAATACTCGGCCTCGGAAATCTTGCCGGCAGCGTAGAAAATATCCAGCTTGCTCTCGATGCCGTCAGTCTGGCCGCGCTCGATCATGCGCTTCAGAGTACGATACAAGGATGTTGTTTAAATGAAGTTCGATTTTACCAGCATCATTGACCGCCATGGCATGGACGCGTCTGCGGTGGACTCCATCGGAAACAAAGTTTGGGGAGCCGAACCAGACGCACCTAAAGAGGGTTTTGACGCGATTCCTATGTGGGTGGCCGACATGAACTTCGCCACCTGCCCCGCCGTTACCGACGCGATCATCGCCCGCGCCAAGCACCCCCTTTTCGGCTACTTCTGGCCCAGGGATTCCTATTACGAATCCATCATCAATTGGCAGGCCAAGCGCAACGGGTACACGGACTTGAAGCGGGAGTACATCGGCTACGAAAACGGCGTCCATGGCTGTGTCACCAGCGCGGTGGAAACGCTCTCCGCCCCCGGCGACAAGATTCTGATCCACGCCCCGGTCTATATCGGTTTTTCCGCAGATGTGGAGGGCCTGGGCCGCACCTCGGTGTATAGCCAGCTCAAGCTGGACGAAAACGGCGTGTGGCGGATGGATTACGAGGACATGGACGCCAAGCTGAAAGAACACAATATCCATCTGGCGATTTTTTGCTCCCCCCACAACCCTGCCGGGCGGGTCTGGGAACGCTGGGAACTGGAAAAAGCCATTGTCGGCACCATCGCCGCAATCTTAGCCTGTGTCAGTGTGCGAAGCTGGCGAAAACGCAGGAAACGCCGGGAAAAACTGTAAGCCAGGTAAAATAACAGAGTTCTTTGAGGATAAAAAGGAGGTTGAGCGCCGTGAATATCAACGAAGAAATTTTGAAATTAGCTGACGAATATGAGCCTTATATGGTTGACTGCCGCCGGAAGGTCCACACCTTCGCTGAGGTAGCCATGAAAGAGGACAAAACCCACGCTTTCATTCTTGAGGCGGCAAAAAAACTGGGCCTGCCCTATGAGGAGGTCCCCACAACCAGCGTTATCGTGAAGCTGGATACTGGTCGCCCCGGCAAGGTGGTGGCTCTCCGTGCCGACATTGACGCTCTGCCTATGGAGGAGGCGGAGACCAATCTGGTCGGTCCCCGCACCTGCCATTCCGAGCAGCCCTGCACTTGCCATGCTTGCGGACACGACGCCCACACCGCTATGCTCCTGGGTGCCATGCAGATGCTGACCCGCTTGAAGGAAAAACTGAACGGAACGGTCTTGTTTTGCTTCGAGGAAGGGGAAGAACCCAACTCCGGCGTAGCTGCTCTGCTGGCGGCCTTGGAGAAGTACAACGTAGACACCTGCTGGGCTATCCATGTCTATGCCGCCCCGGAAGAAGGCAAGATGTGCGTAGATCCCGGTCCCCGAATGGCGGGCGCTTGTGGGATTGATATGACATTCCGCGGGAAAGGAGGCCACGGCTCCCGGCCTGATTTGGCGGTCAATCCAGTATTTTGCGGTGCCAGTTTCCTCAACAATCTGTCAGTGGCCTTTCCCCAGCAGCTGACCGCCGGAAAGACTGTCACTATGGGTATCACCATATTCCAGGGCGGCGAGGCATTAAATGTCATCCCGGAAACCGCACGGATCGCGGGCACATTCCGCTTCTTCGATGCGGAGGAGGGCAAGAAAGCGCAGCAGCTAGCGAAGCAAACGGCAGAGCATACAGCCGCCATCCATAACTGCACCGTAGAGTATGATCCGATGATGTCCATAATCGGCATTCCTACCATTACAGACGCCGCCTGTTCAAAACTTGCCAGCCGGGTGCTCAACGAGGTCTTGCCGATTGGAACAGTAGTTCACTGTGACCCGTGGTACGGTGGAGAGTCTTTCCGCTTGTGGTTGGAACGGTACCCAGGTGTGTTTGCCTTCCTGGGAATCAAAAACTTGTCCGAGGGTTTTGGCGCGGAGCATCATAACATTTATTTCGACTTCAACGAAAAGGTATTAAAGACCGGCGCAGTCTCTACCGTCCGCTACGCTATAGAATGGATGGGCGAAAATGACCTTTAGGAATATCGAGAAAGTAGCAAACCGAAGACGCCGGTCTAAACAGCGAATCACCCTTCGTTTTGGAAAGGATTCGGATAATAATGAAATATGATTTTACCAGTATTATGGACCGTCGGCATAAGGATGCCGCCGCCGTGGATGCAGTTGCGGATGGCCTCTATCCCGGTATGGCACCTACTGCGCCGAAAGATGGCTTTGACATCATCCCTATGTGGGTGGCCGACATGAATTTCCCCACGGTCCCCACCATTCCCGAGGCTATCATTGAACGGGCCAAGCACCCCGCTTATGGCTATTTTATGCCTACTGACGAGTATTTCAACGCCATTATTCGGTGGCATGAAAAACGAAACGGCGTTATCGGGCTGACAGCGGAGTGCATTGGCTATGAGAACGGCGTTTTAGGAGGTGTCATCAGCGCACTAAATGTACTTTGTTCCAAGGGTGACCATGTCCTGATCCATTCTCCCACTTACATCGGCTTCACCAACAGCCTGACCAATAACGGGTACCACATGGTCCACAGTGAACTGGTACAAGATGAGAGCGGCACATACCGCATGGACTTTGCGGATATGGAGAAAAAAATTGTGGAGAACAGCATCCACGCCGCCGTGTTTTGCACACCCCACAATCCTTGTGGCCGCGTCTGGGAACGTCAGGAAGTGGAACAGTTCATGGAGCTTTGCAAAAAGCATGATGTCTATGTTGTTTCCGACGAGATCTGGTCCGATATTCTGCTGGATGGTCACAAACACATACCACCCCAAAGCATTAGCGAGGATGCACGGAACCGAACCGTGGCGGTTTACGCGCCCTCCAAGACCTTCAATCTAGCGGGACTTGTAGGCAGCTACCACATCATTTATAACAAGCGGCTCCGGGATCGGGTGCTGAAGGAGTCCTCTTTACCGCATTATAACGATGCAAATGTCCTCTCTATGCACGCGCTGATTGGCGCTTACAAACCCGAGGGTTATGAGTGGACAGATGAGCTGTGCGAAACGCTTTCCGGCAATGTGGACTATGCCTGCAAATATATTGCGGAACACTTCGAGGGTGTTAAGGTCGCAAGGCCCGAGGGAACCTATATGCTGTTTGTGGACTGCACCGAGTGGTGCGAGAAGCACGGCAAGACCATCGACGAAGTGGAAAAGGCCGCGTGGGACGTGGGCGTCGCCATTCAGGATGGGCGGATGTTCCATGGCTCCTGCCACCTGCGCATGAACCTCGCCCTGCCCCTGAGCCGGGTGAAGGAAGCCTTTGAGCGGCTGGACAAGTACGTTTTCAACGTCTGAAAGGAGCCATGACTATGTCAAGGCTGACCGTGGGCGGCAAGATGCCCAACTTTACCTTTGTCACGCCCTTCGAGGTGGACCGAACTATGGCGGAAACCGCCAGAAGGATACAGGGAAAAACCTCTGTGCTGTTTCTGCGCTATTTCGGCTGCACCTTGTGTCAGTATGATATGCAGCAGTTCGCAGCTGAGTACGATACCATCAAGGCTGCGGGCGGGCAGTTGCTTGTGGTTCTCCAATCCGATCCTGTCATCCTGGCGGCAGCCTGTCCGCCACGGAGCTGATAACGTATCTCTATAACGAGGAACTGCGTATCGACCCGAAGAACCCCAAGGACCCCGCCCGTGACCGTTTCGTTCTCTCCAAGGGCCATGTCGCCCCGGTCCTGTATGCCGCGCTGGCCCACAAGGGCTTCTTCCCCACAGAGGAGCTGCTCACCCTGCGGCACATCGGCTCCAATCTCCAGGGCCACCCCAACATGAACACCACGCCGGGCGTGGATATGTCCACCGGCTCCTTGGGTCAGGGCATTTCCGCCGCCGTGGGTATGGCCAAGGGTGCGAAGTATCTGAATCAGGACGTGAATGTGTACACCCTGCTGGGCGACGGTGAGCTGGCCGAGGGTCAGGTGTGGGAAGCCACCATGTTCGCCGCCCACTACCACTTGGATAACCTCTGCATCATCGTAGACCTCAACGGGCTCCAGATTGACGGCAAAACCTGCGATGTCATGGACACGAACCCTGTGGACAAAAAATTCGAGGCGTTCAACTGCCATGTGGTAGAGATCGGCGGACACGACTATGACGCGCTGGAATCCGCCTTTGCGCAGTTCCACGCCAACAAGGGCAGCGGCAAGCCCACCGTCATTCTCATGCGGACGGTCAAGGGCAAGGGCGTATCCTTCATGGAAAACCAGGCTGGGTGGCATGGCAAGGCCCCCAATGACGAGCAGTTGGCCCAGGGCTTGGCCGAGCTGGCCGAAGCCCGCAAGAAGATTTGAGGAGGTGTCACCATGGCTGATGTGAAAAAAGTTGCGACCCGTGACAGCTACGGAAACGCGCTGAAGGAGTTAGGTGCCCAGGTGGACAATCTGGTCGTTATGGACGCGGATTTGGCCGGCGCTACCAAGACCGCGATGTTCAAAGCGGAGTACCCCGACCGCTTCTTCGACTGCGGCATTGCGGAGGCCAATATGGTTGGCGTGGCCGCGGGCCTCAGCACCATGGGGCTGGTCCCCTTTGTGTCCACCTTCGCCATGTTCGCGGCGGGGCGGGCTTACGAGCAGATCCGCAAAGCATACTATTCCTTGGATGCGGATGACGGCATCGAATATTCCGCCTGCCTGCGTGAGCTCACCCCGGACGAGGTGCTGGAGCTCAAGGAGCGGTTCTGCCGTCTGTGGAACGCGCTGAACAGCTTGCCGGAAACCCAGGGCCGGAGGGTGGACGCTCACTTTATCCTCGGCATGACCTACCGGGAGATTGCCCAGGCCGAGGGCGTGGACAAAAGCTCTGTCCGTGAGTCTGTTCTGAGCGGCTTGAAAA
>NZ_CATMPS010000060.1:0-6939 GCF_950073225.1 uncultured Oscillibacter sp. | reverse complement strand
GCGCCCTTCGACCGGGCTGGGACTGGAAAAGCGAGGAATTCATCCCCCAATATGGCCCTTTATTGGTCGTTTCCTTTACCTTTGTCTGTTTGCCTGGCTTTTACCGGCTTTAATCAGTGCTTCCTTAGAAATCCCCCTACAATGAGCAGCTCATGATCTACAAGCAGCGCCCGGACGCCACGGCCTGCGCCGAGTACGACCTCTGGAACAAGACCATGCGCCGCTATGTGCGCCGGGGGTCCAAGGGCATCGCGCTGGTGGACAACACGGGCAGCCGCCCGAAGCTACGCTATGTGTTCGATGTGTCGGACACCGGGGCAAGGGAGAACTCCCGCCCGGTCAACTTCTGGTCCATGCGGGAGGAGTATGTCCCCGCTGTGCAGGATGCGCTGGAGCGAGCCTACGGCGTGGGGGCCGGCGCGGGGCTGGAGGAGCAGAGCGGGGCCATCGCCGCCCATCTTGCAGACGAATATTGGGAGGCAAACAAGAGGAACATCCTCGGCATCGTTGACGATTCCTTCCTTTACGGGTATGATGAGTTCAACGTAGGGGTGTCCTTTCGGAGGGCGGGGAGACCAGCATCGAGTATATGCTCTGCTCCCGCTACGTGGAGGACCCGGAGAGCTGTTTTGAGCCGGAAGATTTCATGGATGTGTTCGACTTCAATACCCAGGCGGCGTCCAATGTGCTGGGTACGGCGGTCAGCGAGGCGTCCTCCCAGGTGTTCCGTGAGATCGAGCGGGCGATCCGCACCTACGAGGGGGCAAAACAGGCAGGGCGTTTCCGAGGAGTTCACCAGCGAGTGGCAGGCCGAGGACTATCTGCTCCAGGTCAAGGAGGATGTCGCAAGGTGGGAGGCCGCCGACTGGCTCAAAACGGAGGAGGCGAAGCTGCCTCCCCTGAAATATGGCATCGGGGACCCGTTCACCCTCTACTCTGAGGAGGGGGAGAAGGAGAGCGTCCTGACGGGCGTGACGGATGGGGATGTGTTCTATGTCTATCCTGACGAGCCGGGGCGGGACCAGGTGTTCATGGACCGGGAGATGTTCGAGCATAGCCTGCGAACAGGTCGCATCCGGGACGCCCAGCCGAAGGAGGCGGTCCAGACCGTTGCCAGCTATCTGAACGGCGATGAGGCCATCGTCATCCAGCAGTACCCCAACGGGCAGTTCTACAACCACTACGGGTACAATGAGCAGGGCCGCTCCGCTATGGCTACGGCTGGCGGCTTTGCGTCTTTGGAGGGCAAGGCCCGTGAAGGAGCCGGGGAGGATATTCCCCCTGCCGCCCTTGGGACCGATGCAAAAAGCACTGCCGCACCGCAGGAGCCGGCCTATCAGGTGGGCGATACCGTCTATCTGGAGGACACCCTCTATATCGTGGAGGGGATCGGCCTGTTCGATGTCCAGCTCCGTGACCCCGCACAGTTCTACCCCATCCTCCGCTCCGAGAGCAAGGAACGGCTGGAGCGGATGCTCTGGGCGGATGAGCGCAATGCCCATCTGTTTGCCCCGGAAGTGAGCGCGGAACAGGATGATCCCCGCGGCAACAGCAAATACTTCCGCTACTTTTACGACTACGAAACCGCTCAGGTTGAGGCGTTCATGGCTGAACACCCGGACTATCACAGGATTTGGGGAAGTGATGGACAAGGCTTAAACGGATGTACTTGGGTCGTCTACCGTAAACAGCCCGCCGCCCGTAACTTCCGCATCACGGACGACCATCTGGGCGAGGGCGGACTCAAGGCGAAGTTTGAAACTGCGGGCACTCCCCCTGATGCTGGCGCTCTACACGCTCCACATCATCGGCAAACTGGCGTCCAACCTCTCCGCCTGTTCATGCTGGTGATCTTGGCCTGCGGCATCTATCAGGTGTGCGTCTGGGACTGGCTGAACGCGGCAATCCTGTTCGGCGTGGAGGCGGTCTGCGTGGCAATCCAGTTCTCCGCCATGTTCCTGGTGGAACTGGCTGGCGAGTGGGCCGGCAACCTTGGGGCTTTCCTCCACTCATAAATCTTTGAAAGGATGTGCAAAGATGGATTTTCCGGAGAAAGAGGCGCAGGCCCTGCTTGACTGGATGCGGGAGCAGATGTACGGCGATACCGTGACCGAGTGGACCTATGGGAACGAGCATCGCTGATTTCGCGGGAGACGTGGGATATGGTGCGGGAGTTGGATGCCCGAAAAGCAAAATTCCGGAGTAGCAAGACCGGAGAGACAGCGTTATTCACAGGCGTCCTGTTCTGCATGGACTGCAAATCTCCCATGCGGCACTATAGAGATGGCCGAAAATGCAAGGATGGAAGCCCCTCCACCTATCAGAGTTATGCCTGTAACCGCTATGTCACTGGTGGAAAGACCGTCTGTTCAGGCCACATGATCAATCAGAGGATGCTGATCGAACTGTTGCTGATCGACATCCGTTTCAAGGCAGCGCTGGCACAGAATCACCCCAACACCCTCAAGGAGAAGATTATTGCTCAGAAGAACGTTGCCGGTCTGGAACTGCGGAGAGCACTCCAAGCAACTATGGCCACGCTGGATAATCGGCTTGCGGAGTTGGAAAAGCTGGTGGTTGCTGCCTACGAGGACAAGGTGAAGGGCGCGATCCCGGAAGCAGTATGCGTTCAGCTGATGAAGCGGTATGAAGATGAAAAGGCCGCTGACGGTTGGCTGGCCCTCATCCGAAACTACTCCAAGCTGGAGGAATTGGACCATCCGACGCTTCTGCGTCTGGTGAAGCGTATCGAGGTCGGAGAACGCAGAACGGTTAACGGCCACGATGAGCGTGATATTAAGGAAACGCTGATTTAATCCCCCGAAATGATAAAAGATGTGATAAAATAAAGGGAAGGGGCGCTGGGTATGAAACAGGAAAGTTTTAGCGATATGGAATACAGATGCCGGAAAAAGAAAACAAAACGGGAAGAATTTCTGGAAATCATGGACGAGATCATCCCATGGGAGGAATGAGTATCGCTGGTTGTCCCCCACTATCCAACCGGGAAACGCGGCCGTCCGCCGATGGAGATAGAAACCATGCTGCGGATGTATCTGCTGCAATGCTGGTTCAGCTTATCCGATGAAGGAGTAGAGGACGCAATTTATGACAGCTATGCCATGCGCAAATTTATGGGGATCAACTTTTTCGAGCAGGATGTCCCGGACGCCACGACTCTGCTGCACTTTCGGCATCTGTTGGAGGAGAAGGGCATCGGCAAGCTGTTTTTTGACGCAATCAACCGCTGCCTGGAACGGGCTGGACGGATGATGCGGGGCGGCAGCATCGTAGACGCCACGCTGATCAGCGCACCCAGCTCTACAAAAAACGCGGAGAAAAACGGGATCCGGAGATGCACTCGGTGAAGAAGGGAAACCAATGGCATTTTGGTATGAAGTGCCACACCGGCGTGGATGCCGGGAGCGGCTTTGTCCACACAGTGGAGGCCACCGCCGCCAATGTCCACGATGTCACTGCAGCGGCAAGGCTTCTGCGGGAAGATGATAAGGCGGTCTACGGGGACAGTGCCTACCTTGGGATAGAGAAACGGGAAGAACTCAAAAGCAATCCGCAGCTTTGTGCCATTGAATACCGCATCAACCGCAGGCCGGGCCGGTTCCCCAGGGTTTCAGACAATGCCATTGACTGGGAGCGGCATATTGAAAACCGAAAATCTGCCGTACGCTGCAAGGTGGAGCATCCCTACAGAATTGTGAAGAACATTTTCGACTTTCGAAAGACCGTTTACCGGGGTCTGAGAAAAAATCTTAACCGATTACACGTTCTCTTCGCCAGCGCAAATTTGTACATGCTTGCCAGGGCGGGCGGTTCCCTATGCCCCGCCTAAGGTTTTTGCGCCCTTCGACCGGGCTGTGACTGGAAAAGCGAGGAATTCATCCCTAAATATGGTCGCTTATTGGACGTTTTCATTACCTTCGCCTGTTTGCCTAGCTTTAAACATCACTCTATGTACGTATGTACGTTTTGCGAGCTTAGGCCTTGTTTGAAACATGGCAAAACGCCGTCTTTGGGCATCTTTTTCCGCCAGGACTGCGTTGATTTGACTTGAAATCCGTCAGGGCTCCCGCGTCAAATCGCCTTGCCTGGCAAAAAAATCTGCCCCAATCCGGCATTCCGCCAATTTTCAAACAAGGCCTAAAAAATATACCCAGCATAGAGTCCCGCGCACAGAATCAGGGCTTCCGCATCCACATCAAAGCTACCGTTATGGTTTGGCAGCAATGTATGGGGATGGGCGGTGTTTCCTGTTCCCCAATACGCATATGCGCCAGGGGTATGGAGCTGAATCTCCGCGGTCCCGCCATAGAGATCCGAGATGCTGGAAACAGTTCTGGAACCCAAGTCCCGTATCCTCTCCTGGCTCTCCTGAGAGACCGACCGGGTCGTCCCCTCCAACCCGGCGGTTTCCGCCGGAGCGTTATAGGTGGTTCCCGCCGTCAGCTTTCCAACGCCAATGTAACCGGCTCCACCGGCGAGGTAAGCCGCGTGACTAGGGATTGGAGCGCGACTACAGCGTGACTGGCGATATAGAGGGCATCGGCCCCCAGCTGCGGGGTAGACACATGGGCGGACTTTCCCCGGATCATGATCCGGAAGTGGTCTGCAGCGGCATTGTTCAGCCCCGGCTTTATTATTTCCGAGCTTAAAGCTCGGAAATAATAATCCGATGGTTCCGCCGGGCAGGTCCGAGGCCGTGTGGATGCCGAACACCCGGTCTGCGCCGTCTCCACGCAAAATGCCAAGAACGCCGGTCTCTCCCGCCCGCCGGTGGGAAATTCCGAAACACTCCAATTTCTCCTTCGAGCCGCTACGCGGTACGAAATTCACAAAGGCCCGGCTCGGGATGCCGGTGAAAGTCCCGCCGCAGCTCAACCAGGTAGGCTCTCTCCCGTTCCAGTGCCTTTTTCAGATTCTGCATATACGGTCAGCACCTTTTCCCTTTGCCGGAATCTTGGCCCGCAGGGATTCCAGGCGGTTCAGGGCGTCCAAAAGGGTCTCGTCCTTTTTGGCGAAGTGGAAGCGAATGAGGTGGTTCACCGGCTCCCGGAAGAAGCTGGAACCGGGAACAGCCCCCACGCCCACCTTTTCCGCCAGGTCCTCGCAGAACCTCAGGTCGCTGTCATAGCCGAACTCCGAGATATCCAGCAGGACGTAGTAGGCCCCCTCCGGCGTGCTGTGGGGCAGCCCCAGTGCGTCCAGGCCCCTCAGGAACAGGTTCCGCTTGTGGGTGTACTCCGCCAGAAGAGCGTCGTAATAGTCCTGGCCGAAGTTCAATCCGGGGATTACCGCCTCCTGGAGGGGGGCCGCCGCGCCTACGGTGAGGAAGTCGTGGACCTTTTTGATCCGGTCCGTGATCTCCGGCGGGGCGATGGTGTACCCCAGCCGCCAGCCGGTGATGGAGTAGGTCTTGGACAGCGACGAGCAGGAGATGGTCCTCTGCCGCATTCCCGGAAGGGCGGCGAAGTAGACGTGCCGGTGGGGGGCGTAGACGATGTGCTCATAGACCTCGTCGGTGATGACATAGGCGTCGTATTTCTCCGCCAGGGCGGCGATGATCTCCAGCTCCACCCGGGTGAAGACCCGGCCGCAGGGGTTGGAGGGGTTGCAGAGAATCAGGGCCTTGGGCCTTTGACGGAAGGCGTCCTCCAGGACCTCTGGGTCGAAGCGGAAGTCCGGGGGCGACAGGGGCACGTAGATGGGCTCCGCGCCGCAGAGGATGGTGTCCGCCCCATAGTTCTCATAGAAGGGCGAGAAGACCACCACCTTGTCCCCGGGGTTCGCCACGGTCATCATGGTGGCCATCATGGCCTCCGTGCTGCCGCAGGTGATTGTGATTTCCCCGTCGGGGTCGATGGGAAAGCCCATGTAATGGGACTGCTTTGCCGCCAGGGCCTCCCGGAGGTTCTGGGCTCCCCAGGTGACGGAGTACTGGTGGAAATCCTCCCGGCTGACCTCCGCCAACCGGTCCAGGATGGCCCGGGGCGGGTCGAAGTCCGGGAAGCCCTGGGAGAGATTCACCGCGCCGTACTGGTTGGAAACGCGGGTCATGCGCCGGATCACCGAGTCGGTGAAGCTGGCGGTGCGCTTAGACAGGCTCTGCATAGTCGTGTCCTCCAATATAGGATTTTTGGTCGTTCAGAATGTGCAGGGGGTACAGGATGTCTTTGATTTGGTTCATGACGGTCAGGTTTTCCCGACGGGTTTCCCGGAGGAAATACCGCCGCTTGGAGACGCCGATGCCGTGCTCCCCGGAGGCCGCGCCCCCCAGCTCATAGGCCCTGTGACAGGCCCGGTCCATGACGGCGTGAGGCTCCCGCTCCCAGGTCTCTGCGTCCCGGTTCCCCCGGACCTTCCAGATATCCGCCGCCCGGGCGGAGTCTTATAAAATGATACAATCCAGTGCTCCATTTTTCAAGACCAAATCCTGGACTCGCTCTAGGCTGGCCTCCGCCTCGTTCTTCTGCCCGTCGAAGGTCAGGAGGATATAGCTCCCCGCCGGACGGCATGGACCTGCCGGGGCCCGCTGCCAAAATTCTTGGAAATGTGGTTGAGCCCTATCAAGCAAATTCCTCCTTTAGGACGCAAAAAAGCGGGGAGCTCACGGCTCCCCGCTTTGGCCGGCAGTCGTTAAACCGGCGCGTCAGGTCAAACGATTCCTCGGTGCTTCGGGCAGGCGGCAAGTGAGCGCAAAGAATCCTGGACAGTCATCCTGCCCATGCACATGCCGGCCTGCATTCGGGAACCGTGAATACGCATTGCGCGCGCCTCCTATGAACGCCGTTTTGTTAATAAAAATGGTTGATTATCTCAAAAAAGCCTTGATTTACGGGCATACAAGCAGGATTTCAAGCTGAATTTACTACCAATTTACTACTTTTGAGGGAAAGAGCCTTGATATGCCGCCCGGAACCCTGC
>NZ_CATMPS010000059.1:0-7753 GCF_950073225.1 uncultured Oscillibacter sp. | reverse complement strand
ATCATTGCGGTGAACAAAAACGACACGGCCCCCATCTTCGAGATTGCGGACTACGGCATCTGCGGCGACCTCTTCAAGGTGACCCCGCTGCTGACCGAAGCCATCCGGGCCGCCAAGGCCGCGAAGTAACTTTTCTTGAAAGAAAAGTTACCAAAAGAACTTTCGCGCGCTCTGGTTGTCTGGTGATGAACCGGGCCGGAGCGACGGCAACCAAGTCTCAGCGCACCAAAACGACCGAAGGGCAAAAACCCTCCGGTCGTTTTCTCTCATCATATACCAGGTTAGCGGCAGCGAAAAGAGAAGAAAGTCCATTCGTCAACCACCAAAACCCCCGCCCGCACCACGCCGCGGGCAGAAGACATGCGTACCCGGAGGAAGCACCTCTTACGCGTCCCCCGTCCTTCGTCCCCCCGCAGGGGCGATACTTCTTTTTCTCTTTTGGACCGTGCACGGCCCGTTTTCTCTTTTTCTTCTGGAAGAAAAAGAGAAAATGGGGGGTGCAATGAACCAGCCATCGCTGGTATCCAATCCTCCCCGCCCGAAGGGCGAGCATCACTCCCCCTCCTTGGAGTGAAAATGCCTCCAAACTGCCTCCGCGGCGGGTCTTGGCACCACCGCCGCCAGGGCCTCCACCTCCGCCTCGCGAATGGCCTTGATGGTCCCAAACTTCTTCCGCAGCTCCTCCCGCCGTTTCGGCCCCACGCCGGGAATCCCGTCCAGGGCGGAGCGCAGGGCGCTTTTCCCATGGCTCTCGTGGTGGTAGGTGATGGCGAAGCGGTGAGTCTCCTCCTGAATCTGCCCGATGAGGGAAAACACCGCCTGATTTCCCACAATGCCGATCTCCCGGCCCTCCGGGGTCACCAGGGCCCTCGTCCGGTGCCGGTCGTCCTTCACCATGCCGAAGATGGGGACGCTGACCCCGAACTCCTCCGCCACGCCCAGAGCCGTCTGGGCATGGGTGACGCCGCCGTCAATCAAGAACACATCCGGCAGGGGCAGAAACTTCTCGTCCCCGTCCGCCGCCCGCTGGAGCCGCCGCCGGAGCACCTCCCGCATAGAGGCGTAGTCGTCGGGCTTCCCCGCCAGCTCCTTGATGCGGAAGCGCCGGTAGGCGCTCTTCAGGGGCCTTGTGCCGCTGTAGACCACCATGGAGGCCACAATGTCGCTGCCCCCGGTGTTGGAGATGTCGAAGGACTCCAGCCGCTTGGGCGGGGCCGGGAGGTCCAGCATTTTCGTCAAAAGCTCCAGGGTGTGGGCCACCCGCTCCTCGGCGGTGGTGGCCCGCTCCGCCTCCTCGGCGGCGTTCCGCTGGGCCATGGACATCAAGGACGCCTTCTCCCCCCGCTGGGGGACGTGGACCCAGACCTTGTGCCCCGCCCGTTTCGTCAGCACCTCCGAGAGGTTTTCACAGTACCCCTCCGTCTCAAAGGGCAGCAGAATCTCATGGGGCAAAATGGCCCGGGGCAGGTAGTACTGGGCCGTCAGGGCGGAGAGCATCTCCTCCCGCCCCTCCTCCATGGGGGCGGTGAACAGCTCCGTCTCCCGGCCCGCCAGGTTCCCCTCCTCCATGTGGAGGACGGCATAGCAGCACTTCCCCGCCCCCCGGTACAGGCCCCAGATGTCCGTGTCGGCGCAGAGCCCGGCAATGACCGTCTGCTTTTTGGAAAGGGCGCTGATGGCATTGATCCGGTCCCGGAGGGCCGCCGCCTGCTCGAACCGCAGGGCCTCCGCCTCCGCCTCCATCTCCCCGGCCATCTCCCGGAGAAGGTCCTTGGCCTTGCCCTCCAGCATCTGGCTGGCCTGGCGGATGCGGCGCTGGTATTCCTCCGCCGTCATCTCCGGGCGGCAGAAGCCGTCGCACCGGCCCATGTGAAAATTCAGGCAGGGCCGCTCCGCCCCGATGTCCCGGGGGAATTTCCGGCTGCAGGTGGGAAGGCGCAGGGCGGCGCACACTGCGTCCAGGGCCTGGCGGGTCTCGAACCGCCCGCCGAAGGGGCCGAAGTACTTCGCGCCGTCATTGGCCCACTTGTGGACCATGGTAAACCGGGGATAGGTCTCCCGGGAGAGGCGGACGAAGGGATAGCCCTTGTCGTCCTTGAGCAGGATATTGTACCGGGGCATGTGCCGCTTGATGAGGGAGTTTTCCAGCACCAGGGCCTCGAACTCGCTGGAGACGAAGATGGTGTCGAAGTGGTCGATCTGGGAGACCATCTGCCTCGTCTTGGCGGTGTGGGAGGCGCTGTCCTGAAAATACTGGCTGACCCGGTTTTTCAGCTTCTTCGCCTTGCCCACGTAAATGACCTTCCCGGTTTTGTCCATCATCAGATAGACCCCCGGCAGAAGCGGCAGGTCATTGGCCTTCTCCTTCAGCTCGTCCTTGGTCATGGTCCGCCTCCTTTCAAAGTGGGATGCACCCCGGCAGAAGGGCTTGCCATCCTTGTGGGGCCTGGCCCCTGGCCAGGCCATTCCCCCGGAGCTTCCCCCTCTTCCGGCAGAACACCCCGGCCCAATAAAAAAAGACCACCCCGCGCTGACGGGCAGCACGGGGACGGTTCGTTACTCTCCGAAGTTGTCTTTCACCAGCTCCACCAGCGCGGTGACCGCCTCTTTCTCATCGCTGCCGTCGGCGATCAGGGTGATGGGGGTGCCCTTCACGATGCCCAGGGACAGCACGCCTAACAGGCTCTTGGCGTTGACGCGGCGGTCCTCCTTCTCGACCCAGATGCCGCTTTTAAACTCGTTGGCCTTCTGGATAAAGAACGTGGCGGGGCGGGCGTGCAAACCAACTTCGTTGTTGACCGTGATTTCCTGCGTATACATGTTGCAGCTCTCCTTTTTTATATCAAATCAAATGGAACTGGTTGCCCACAAGTCTTTCCTTTACCATCATAACCGCTTTTCTGCCTCCCGTCAATGGAGAATTGCACAAACATTTCAAAAAATTTTTCTCGTGAGTAAAGTTCTTTTTGTTAGTTTATGCCAATTTTCCATAAAATTATACGTCATTTCGCCGAAAGTTTGGGAGAATTTGGGAGAAAACCAAAGGAAGCATATTGAAGCGCTTTCCCCCGAAGCTGTTCCCGGTTTATCGTATGTATTTGGACGGTGCTCCATGCCGGAGGTTTCCAAGGTTTCTAAAAAAAACCTCCCCCGCCGGAAAGTCCCACGGTTTGCCCGGAGGGAACGGGAGACAATAGCGTTTGGGTATCGTGAACACGGGGCGGCGTCTCCGCTCCGTGCGCCGTCAAAGCGGCTCAAGGGCCGGCGGCCCGTGAACTTCTTTGACGGAGAGCCCGGGACCCCGCCGCCTGGCGGGGTCCCGGGCCGGAAAGATCGAAGGAGGAGTATGGCATGAAAAATACTCTGATGTTCCTGCTGGCGTCCCTGCTGCTGGCGTTCAGCCTGACCGCCTGCGGCGGAGGCCAGACCACCGGCAGCGTGGACGGCTCCACCGGCCAGTCCGGAAGCGGTTCTGTCAATGAGGGCGGCGCCGTCGGAGGCGGAAACGCCGCGGAAAACGGCTCCGTCAATGGCGGAAGCACCGCCGGGGACGGCCTGATGGACGGCGCCCGGGACGCCGTGGACGACGCCGGGCGGTCGGTCCGGGGCGCCCTGGACGACGCCGGAGACGCTATCGACCGGGCGTTTTAAGCGTCCGCCGGACCGCCGGGAGGATTCCAGGTCCCTTCGGCGGCCCGGCATACATAAGGACTTCCCTTTTCTCCCCGCCTCCTGTATACTATACTATAATACCAGGAGATATAAGGAGGTCCCCCATGCCCCAGGAATTTTCCATGAAAACCATCGCCCGGATTCGCAGCGACTTTGCCGGAAAGTTCGGCGTGCCCCGCCAGAGCGGCCTGGTGGAGGCGCTGGAGGCCCGGGTGGTGTTTGAACCGGAGTACCGGAACCCCGCCGCCCTCCGGGGGCTGGAGGGCTTTTCCCACATCTGGCTGGTGTGGGTGTTCGACCAGGCCGTCCGGGCGGAGTGGTCCCCCACCGTCCGCCCGCCCCGGCTGGGGGGCAACGCCCGGCTGGGGGTCTTTGCCACCCGGTCCCCCTTCCGGCCCAACCCCATCGCCCTGTCCGCCGTCACCCTGGCGGGCATGGAGGAGACTCGGGAGTGGGGAACCGTCCTCCGGGTCCGGGGGGCGGATTTAATGGACGGAACGCCCATTCTGGACATCAAGCCCTACCTCCCCTACGCCGACTGCCGCCCCGAAGCTGTGGGGGGCTTTGCCTCCGCCCCCGCCGGGGAGACGCTGGCGGTGGAGTGTTTGCCGGAGCTCTGGGAGAAGGTCCCGCCGCAGCGGCGGGAGGCCCTCCGGGCGGTGCTGGCCCTGGACCCCCGCCCCCGGTATCAGGAGGACCCGGAACGGGTCTACGGCTTCGGCTTTGCCGGGCTGGAGGTCCGGTTCTCCGTAGAGGGGGGCGTGCTCCGGGTCCGGGAGATTCTGGAGGGAACGGAACGGTAAAACTGCCGGACGCAAAAAGCGGGCCGCCCAGGGGGCGGTCCGCTTTCCTGTCGGACACCCTGTAGGGGCCGCCGCCCTCGGCGGCCCGCCTACCGGAAGCCGGGAAGTTCCGGGAAACGGGCCGCCCAGGGGGCGGCCCCTACAAGATTGCATCCCCCAAGCAGAGTCTTCTTGACTTTGGGACTCCTTTAGTCTATACTTAGGGAGTCCCAAAGTGGGAGGTGATGAGCTTGGGGGGCAAAAAAATGGGACGCCCTACCGACAATCCGAAGCCCTATCATATGACCGTAAAATACGATGAGGAATGCAAAGAGATTCTAGAACAATATTGCGAACAAGAAAAGGTTCCCCGTATGGAAGCGGCAAGGAGAGGGATTCGGAAGTTAAAGGACGACCTGAAAAAATAGTGGGAAGCGGCGCACTCCAACCAAGACCGCACCGCTTCCCCCCAAAGGCCGATATTGCCCAAAGGCAAAACGACGTAAATATGATACCATGCGCCGTCTTTCCTTTCAAGCGGTACCGGCCCAAAAAGAAAGTACTTGACTTCTGGCTATAAATTGCGCCTGTTTTAAATTTTTCGGAAACTTTATAATAATACAGGAAAGGAAATGCTTTTCATGTTATTTTGCCTGTATTCTAACTCTGATGGGAAGGTTTTGCAACGGTTTTCTGCCGGGAGAGGCACTCAAATTCTGCGGGAGAATATTCAAAGAGGTCTGTAAAGATTTTTTAAGCAATTTTTGATGGTTTATAGCCGTTTCTGCTCCTTTTCATTTGCTCTCCGGCACTCTTTGAAGCCAGTGTTTCCACGTGTTCCACGCCTGTCTGTGGCTAATTATGTGGTCAGGAAATAAACCACATCTCCCAAAACCCTCTCATGGTCACTATGTAAAATGCTTCGTTTTTGCTCCCGGATTTCTCCGTTTTAGATTGCAATTTCCTATCGACTTTTGCCCCCTCATTCGATATTGTGTTGCTTGCGAAAGCCCGCAAATTACTGAAATCAGGAGAAAAAAGTATGACCAGTACGAAAAAACGCATTACCACCGCACTGACGGCAACCATCCTCGCAACAACCCTCGCCATCCCCGCCATCGCAGTGGAGGCCCCGCCCATCTGGGTGAGCAGTTACAAGGGCAGTACTTTGGAGGTGGGAGAGCGCAGTGGCCTCATCATCGGCCCCAGCGGTGCGGACTACTCCGTCACCTCCAGCAACCCGGACACGGTAGCGGTGGAGCAGGTGCTGACCTTCTGGGTGGCTGTCGCCAAGGCGGAGGGGAGCGCAGAAATCACCGCATCCAACAGCGCTGGGGAATGCGGGAGCATGACGCTGACGGTCGGCTCCGTAGCCCCTGCCGCTCCAGAGGCCCCCGCCAGTGGGAACAGCGCCAGTCTGACGGACAACCCGGAAATGCGGCAGGAGATGACCCGTCTTATCAACCAGACCCGAAAGGACAACGGGGTATCGGAACTGCCAGTCAATGATGCCCTGATGAACGCCGCCCAGACTTGCTCCAATCGGCGCTACACCTGGCATCACGCCCTGGAGGAGAGTCAGGCCGCTGCCGACGCCGGTTACCCCTATACGCATAAGAGAATAGTACTCAAGGAGGGCCGTCCAGTTTCTTGGACGGCCCTCCCTCATAATGACAAAAACCGGAGTACAGACAGGAACATATAACGCCGAGAAGCACAGATTTACTGCTCAGATATTGCGTAACTGAAAACAAAGAATTAAACCCGTTCTTTTTGTTGGCACGAACGAGACTTAGAACGGCTTTTTGCAAAATGAATAGCAGGCAATGTCCCGAATAGGAATATATGTTTGTAAATCAAAATGGCGGCTGTAAAGGAATATTGCTCTATAACCCGGAGGATTGGTCTTGCGCATGATAAAATAGATAGAGATGTAGTTAATTCTTATTTTGACTTGCCGCTTTCACTATACCATCAATGATTTTTTCAGGACTATGTATACCAGAATCAAAATACAGATCAAATTTTTGGGGTCTCCCCACTCTAATCCCGAATGGGCTTTGTAGTATTTGCCCCTTTGTCTGTCCATCTTCCTCACTAAGCTCTCGGCCCTCTTTTGCCCGATGCCTTCCAGTCGCATCTTTCTCTGTACTCGATTTTCAAAGGGAGCCACTATAAATACAGTTAATAATTCCGTATCCAGCGCCTCACGCAAGACAAAATCGGCACACCGGCCAATAATAACGGCATCCTCTCTCCGGGCAATAGACCGTATCACATCGCTTTGCAAACGAAACAAAACCTCAGAAATAGGCTGTCCCCTTTGGACACGGTGGTTCCCCTCATAAGTGCCCTCGTAAAGCCAGGGACTTTCCTGCCGTTCATCAAATGCCCCCAATCGTTCATGATTCAATGCCCCGCGCTTTGCGGCCATTGTAATGAGCTGCTTATCATAGCACTCAATTCCTAACCGCCGCGCTACTTCTGCCCCGATCTCATGGCCCCCACTCCCGAACTATCTGCCGATTGTGATGATCCTATGCCCCATGTAGTATGTCCTCCTTATAATCCAGCTTGTTCCGCCTGCTGGATCGACATTCGGATTTGATCCATGGTAGGCCGCAGATATGACATCAGCTGATCTTCCGAAAAATCCAAGTCACGACGTATCCATTCCAACAAAATGCCACTCAATGCCGCCATGTAGAGGTCTCCCAGAAAGGCCAAATATTCATCAGATACCTGATGGCTCCCTTTGGCGTCTGCTAAAAAGAGAGTCATCAGGTGTTTTGTCTCCTGGTAAAACATCTCTCGAAGTGCTTCCTGCCCGATGTCGTTCAGCGCACATTTACAAACACTGTTATTCTCTGTAATCCATCGGAGAAACAGGCGAAATCCCTCCTGCCAAGTCAGGCAGTTTTCACTTGTTTTAATCAGTGAAAGGGCTTCCTCCTGAAACATCCACATCAATAAATCGTAAATGTCCTTGAAGTGGTAATAAAAAGTATACCTATTAGCTCCACAGCCGTCCGCAATCTCCTGAACTGTAATTTTCTTCAGGTTCTTTTTGACCATGAGCATTTTAAGCGAATCGGCTAATTGCCGTTTGCGGTTGTAGGATAATTCTGCCTGCTTCATATTCGTCCCTCGATTCTATTCAAACTATACCACAAACTTAGGGAAGCACTGATTAAAGCCGGTAAAAGCCAGGCAAACAGACAAAGGTAAAGGAAACGACCAATAAAGGGCCATATTGGGGGATGAATTCCTCGCTTTTCCAGTCCCAGCCCGGTCGAAGG
>NZ_CATMPS010000058.1:0-8657 GCF_950073225.1 uncultured Oscillibacter sp. | reverse complement strand
GCCGGCAAAACCGCCAATGAAGTCCCTACGGATATTTCTGCAAGGTTCAGGTTGAAGAAAGCTCACTATTGGGGCTTTATGGATATTTTCCGGCTGGCCGGGTGTTCGAATGTAAGTATAAACTCACGTACCGGATAAATACGGAAAATAGAGATTGACATTACATGAAAAATCTCTTATAATGAGCAAGTCGGGTGTTGTCGTTCCGCCACAGCGGAGAAGGCGGCGGACGCCTTTGGCATCGTATCCGGGTGTAGCGCAGTTGGTAGCGCGCATGGTTCGGGACCATGAGGCCGTGGGTTCAAATCCCGCCACTCGGACCATAAAGGTGAAACAATCTGGATATTTTAGGCTGAACGCTTAGAGTACCAATTGTTTCACCTTTTTGTTTTTTGGGATTTCAAAATCCCGCAAAATGGATATTTTCAGGGTTTTCGCACGACTGGAGGGGTTCGAACTCCCCCCCTTTTGCGGACAAACGGCTTTTTAAGCGCCAGCGCCCTTTTTCAGCCGCCTTCATCACCGCTTTTTCACCAGAGCATATTACACGAAATTTCAGCGCCGGAGTTGTTGGCTATGCACAGCCTGACAGCCCGGCGCCCTTTTTGCGCCCAAAAGAGCACTTCACATTTTAACCGAAAATCTCGCCTGAAATTGGTTAGAAATAATGAATAGCTATACCAACTGCCTTGTGATACTCTTGCTGATACTCTACCAGCAAATCTACGATACAGGTATGATGAGCAACGACTTCGAGGAGGCGTTCAGCAGTTTTCTGGAGCGTAAAGAATACGACGAGGCGGAAAGCGCGCTGTTCTCCATGGTCCGCATCGCCTTCCTGGTGGGCTGGAAGGCAGCCGGGGGAGAACCCCCGGTACCGCAGAAGCTGTTTGAGCTGATCCGCTGCGGCGCGACAGACTCGCGTGTAAACAAGCCAGACCCTCCAACTGAATAACCATCAAAGCAGGGGCCGTTTTCCGAAAGGGACGACGGCCCCTGCTTTTTTTATGCCCTTTTTCGGAAACGCGGCCCCGGAAAGGACAGGAAATGAAAGAGGAACAACTGACTGCCTATCTGAAAGGAGGCTTCAAGGGCCGGGACCGGACCATCAAAAGCGCGGAGTTGGAGCGCGCCATGAAAATGAATGGCACGGACCTCCGCAAGCTGGTGAACAAGCTCCGGCGGAAGGCCGTCCCCATCTGCAGCGGCAGGGACGGCTACTTCTACGCCAGGACCGCCGGAGATATCCTCCGCACCATCCGCCAGCTGAACATCATGATCAGGGGCCTCCAGGCCGCCGTGGACGGCTTGGAGACGGCGCTGGACAAATTCGAGGAGGCCGGTCCCCCTGCTCCGCCGTGGCTCTGCGAGGAAGGCGGTGAGGATACGGTGTGAAACCCTGTTTCCCATGGGTCGGCGGGAAGGGAAAGCTGCTCTGGCTCATTCACAAGCTGTTCCCGGCCCTGGCCAACTGCTTTATAGACGTGTTCGGCGGCAGCGGGACCGTCCTCCTGTCAAGACCCTTGAAAAAAGGCTGTGTGGAGATCTACAACGATTACAACAGCAATCTGACGAACCTCTTCTTCTGCATTAAAAAACGTCCCCTGGCCCTGCTCCTGGAGCTTGGCTTCCTTCCCCTGGACTCGCGGGATGGCTTTAACGTCCTGCTGAAGTTTTTCAAAAAGGAGGAGTTCACCGACGAGTATCTGGAGGAAAACCTGAAGCTGGTGCAAATCCATCTGGACCCGCCGGAGTATGAGCAGATTCGCTCTCTGCTTCTGGAACGGCCCTCCCTGGGCGACGTGACCCGCGCCGCCAACTACTACAAGCTGATCCGCTACAGCTACAACAGCAACACCACCGCCTTCGCCAGCCGACCCTGCGACATCCGGCAGTTCTTCCATCTCATCTGGGACTGCTCCCGGCGTTTCGCGCGGGTGGTGGTGGAGAACAAGGACTTCCAGTCCCTGATCCAGCAGTACGACGGAGACGGCGTGCTCTTTTACTGCGACCCGCCGTATTACCAGGCGGAGGACTGCTACGCGGTGGAATTCTCCATGCAGGACCATGGCGTCTGATTTTCCCTACCTGTATCCCCATACTCTGACGGAGGCCAAGCGCCGCGGCGAAGCGCAGATGCATAAGGACAGCTTTCGTGAAAATGTCAAATGCGCCTGGGCCATTGATAAGGCTGTCCGGGACTGCGTCCGCGAAGGAGAAGCAGCGCTAGCGGAGGACTGTATCCAGCCTATTTTGGCTGCTCTTCCACAGCCAGAGGACAGGCCGTCTACGCTGTCTGCCTGGGAGATGGGGAGAAGCTGCGCTGGGACCGACATGATTTCGACGGTGTGCTGGACGATCAATATCTGCCCGACTGGGCGGCAGAGAAGCTGGCGGAGATTCAGAATTCCCAGCAGCAACAGCCGGAGGCTTCCTCCGGCGGAATGGAGATGACGTGATGAATCTTTCTTTTTACACCATCGACGATCTGCGCCTCGGGCCCAACCTCTGGACGGAAACCCGCTTTGACGCCGTCCAAGACGTCCTTACCCACTACCGGAACCTTCCCGGCGATACGGTGAAGGAGCTTGGACTGATGAATGGGGCGCGGAAGCTGCTCCGCATTCGCCGGGCGGGTCTGTCCCCCGGCGGACAGGACCTTGAAAACGTCCTTGTTACGGACTGCCTGGCCCAGACCCCCTGGCAGGGGGCCTCGGAGGTGCTGGCGGCGGCGCGGAAATGTGTCTCCGCCTTGAAGGTCCGCTACTGCCTGGACCATGACCGGCTTGTCCCCAAGCCCGCGGAGCTGCCGGAGGAACTGAGGCAGAGCGGCTTCGGGCCGCCGGTTGTCCGCCGGGCCTATATCGCCGCCACAGGCTGGCTCTCCCCCGCTGAACTGAAGCGCCGCTTCCCCGAGGAACGCGGCGCTTTTTCTTTTCCCCTGGTCCTGAAGTACCTGGCGGATGTCCATCTGGACGACGGACCCAGGACCATGGAACTCACCCACTGGGATCTGCGGCGATTGGAAGCCCGCGCCGGGACCTTCGCCGCTTCCAAATAAAAACGAAAAGGAGTAACGACTATGTCCAAGAAAGCCAATCCCGAACCCGCCGCCGTCCCTGAGCGGGAACCCGTCCCCCTGGAGATGGATGTGAAAATCCACTCCATCAATACCAGCGACAATGTCCTTGCCAACGCCTCCGTCACCTTGGGCGGCTGTTTCGCCGTCCGGGGCCTGCGGATCGTGGGCAGTGAGAAGGGGCCCTTTGTCTCCATGCCCAGCTACAAGACCCAGAATGGATACAAAGATCCCCCGCTCCGACTTCCAGCAGGACGGCGTTTGCTACACCCTGGTGGACCTGCTCAAGCAGGAGCTCCCAGAAAACGAGAGCCGCCAGCACGTGGAGACCGTTACCCTGGAGAGCAAAAACAAGGATATGGCCTCCGTGCTGGAGCTTCTGCCCCAGCAGAAGGAGTTCGTCACCGACGACGGCCTCTCCGGCACCCTCACCCTTCAGCTGGACACCGTCCAGGTAGACGTCTCCGGCTATGGAAGCTCCACCAAGGCGGTCAACGTCACCCGCTCCTATCCCAATCTGGCGGGACAGGACACCTCGTACATCCCCAAGACCATCCAGGACGGCGGGCGCACCCTGACCCTCCAGGATATCAGCTGGCAGACGGACAACACCGCCAGCCTGGACGGACACGCTATGGGCGACCGATTCACCGCCGTAGCCACCTACAGCGGCTCGGCCACCAGCAGCTATGTAAAAGGCTACACGGTCACCGCCAACTACTCCGGTACCGTCAGCCGGATCGCCCTGAACAAGACCCGGTACGTGGCCATCTTCGAGGGGGACGCTCCCACAGTGGATATTATCCCCACGGAAGCGGACTCCGGCGCCGACTCCGGGTTCCGCTTCAACTGGGCTTACCTGCTGGTCCCCCTGGGCGTGATCGCCCTGGCGGGCGGCGGCATGGGAACGGCGCTGTACCTGAAGCGGCGGCATGAATCCGAGGAAGGAACGGAATGACGGCGTTTACTTCTGCTTCATGTAGGCGCTCAGCTTCTTGTCCTCCACCCGGATGTGATTGACCAGGACCGCCACATGCTTGTTCAGCGCGCTCAGGTCCGCCACCGAGGGGCCTGACGCCGGAATCTTCGCGGCGATTTCCCGGAGCGTCTTTTTATATCCGGCGTGGAACGTCTTATGGGCGGGCATACCGGGGTATCCGCTCTCCTGCTGGAGCCGCTCTTCGTGGCTGAAATGTTTGTCCACATATTCGATCAGGAACTGGATGGCGGGCTCCATGGAAGCGCGGCCCTGACCCTTCCCGCAGGAGTCCATCAGCTGGTTCACCGCCTGAAACAACTCCCGGTGCTCCCCGTCGATGACAGCGTTCCCGGTCTCAAGGTCTTTTGTCAGTTCATATCGCATTCGTTCTTCTCCTTTGACCACAGTTTTCTAAATATTGGAACCCCTAAATTATAAATTGCCGCCGACCTGTAGTCAAGAGGGCCGGCGGCGGAAAGGAATCCACATGAAAAAACTCTTTTTACTGACCCTGCTTGTGGCTCTGGTCCTGACGGCCTATGCCGAGGCGCTGGAGTACAACATCGAACCGCCCGCCGGGGCCAACTATGGGAAGGCCACCTCCATTGAGGTGGTACACACCCGAGACAACGGCGAGTGGAAAAACACGGACATCAGCAAAAACGCCGCCCTGATCCCGCCCGGCTTCGGCACGCCCACGGCGGACCTCCCCGGCAGCGGGGACTACCTCACACCCAATCTGGCCCCGGAGGCCAAGGCTGGGACCGGCGCCGTGATCAACGGCAGCATGTCCGTAACGGTCGTGCTGCCGCCCGCCAGCGGGAGCGCTGTGTTCGCGCCCTCTGGCGGCGGCACGGCTGTCCCGCCCTCCTCCGGCAGCGGCGGGTCGGTGTATCAGCCCGGTTCCTCCAGCCTCACCACCACGACCAAGCCCACCGCAACGGACGCCGCCACTTTTACCGAGGTGACGGAGGACCTCTACTACAAGGGCGGGCACCTTGGCAGGCTGGAGATTCCCGTCCTGGACCTCAGCGTCAAAATCTACGAGGGCACCGGCAGCTCCACGCTTGCCAAGGGGCGTGGGCCACTTTGAGGACACCTCCATCTGGGGAGGCAACGTCTGCCTCGCTTCCCATAATCGCGGGGCGAACGATTACTTCGGGAAAATCCACACCCTGGACGCTGGAGACGAGATCACACTCACCACCAAGCTGGGAACGAAAACCTATGAGGTGACCACTGTCTCCAAGGTCAGCGAGACGGACCGGAGCGGCCTGGAGGAAACCGGCGAGAGCTGCCTCACCCTGTACACTTGCGTCCGGGACCAGCGGGACCTCCGCTACTGCGTCCGGGCCGTCGAGGTTGTATAATATGCTTCGGTTTTCCACTTCTATTTCTCCCGGCTCTCCTTTTGTTTCAATAGCTTTCCACCGTGCTTTCGGGTATGATGTGGCTAAGAACCGGGAGGGACCGGCATGACGGTCCTGGACTTTATCCGCCAGCATCCCGCCCAGGCGGTGGATGTGATCTCTTCCGAGGGCTGCGACCATGTGACGTCAAGGCGGTCCCTGGCCCTGGCGAGGGACCGGCCCGAAGACATGGAAGTCCTGGACTGGGCGGTCTGCCACTCCAGCTTCTCGGGCGGGGCATGGCATGTCCTGGCGATAGCTCCCGCCCTGGAGCAGGACGCCGCGCCAAAGCTCGCCATGGCCTGAGCCTCCCGGAATACGCGAAGGAGGAACCCAGAGATGAAAAAGAAGGATTTCGGTACGCTGGCCATTGGCATGGCTCTCGGCGCGGCGCTCACCGGAGGCGCTGTGGCCGCGGGAATCACGGCGGAACCCGCCTGGTCCCCCATCTATGTGGACGGACAGCAGGTACAGATGACGGCCTACAACATCGCCGGGAACAACTACGTCAAGCTCCGCAATATTGGAAAGGCGGTGGGCTTGCGGGTATCGGTGAAAGTGACCGTTACCGTATTCTTCCCATTGCTGGGCAGGGTAACATACTGCGGCCCGGCATTGTCAATCTCGTACCCAGACGGTCCTTCGGTCTCAGTGACCGCGTAGGTGCTCGCGGGCAGGTTGGTGACCTCGCAGGTGCCGTCGGGGCCGGTCACAATGTCCTTGGAGAAGGACCCATCCTGGCTTTCAACATGGAATTTCGCTCCGGCGAGGCCCTTGGTGGGGTCGGCGGAATCCACCTTTTTGACGATCAGGGAGTATTCATCCTTGGGCGGATTCTCAATAGAATGGTCGCCGATGATGATTTTCTGCACCCCAGAAGCGGGATGAGTGGAACTACCGGAGCCCGTAAAGCTGTACTCATACGCTTGGCATTTTCCCCAGACGCCGCGCTTGCCCAGGTCCAGCACATACTGGGAGATATCCCGGAAAGTGTTTGTGCTGTCCGCCCGTTTTTCGTCAATGCTGGTGTAGTGAGTTCCTTCAATGGAGTTGTACACCGCCATCAGCTCCTCAGCGCAGGCCACGACGGGATCACTGAGAAGGCCCTGCTTATAGCGCCAAATGACCGCCTGCACCCAGGCGTTCATCCGCCAGCAGTAAGCCTCGCTCCAGACATTATTCTCTCCCATGGCGATGGCTTCGTCCGAGAAGTTATTGTTTGCGTGGGAGTAGAAATAGGCCATCATGGTGATAACCGTGGGGTCCGTAATAGGCGTTTTGTTGCCCCAGGTCTGGCCTCTCAGGCTGTCGCCCATACCGCCGCCTTTGGTGCCGCAGAAGCCGACAGTTGTGTCGGAGCCGTCCTGGAAATACATCTGATGGAGCTGGGCTCGGCCCAGAGCGGCGGACTGATAACTGACGCCGGTGTAGCCGAAGTCCTTCAGCTTGATCGTGTCGCCGGCGGCGAAGGCCGTCGTGGGGATCAGGCCAAAAACGCAGACGAGCCCCAGCAGCATCGCCGTCAATCTCGTCCACAGGGGATGAGTCATCTTTTTCATAGAGAAGATTCCTTTCATTTTTAAATAGAAAAAGCCTCCGGGTGTACCGGAGGCTTGGCGCGGTCCTGGATGGACCAGATACCGGCGGGCGTTTTATGGCGCGCCCGCCCAAAAGAAAAACCCCTCAGCGGATGCTGAGGGGGCCTTCGAGGAAATAGGAGGATGAAGTTGTCAGGAGTAGGCGCTCACCCAGTTGGGGGAGCCCACCACCATGTAGCAGTAGACCCGGAAGCCGGAGTTTGTCACGCCCGCGCCGATGCAGGTGGCGTTGTCCTTGAGCATCGTTTGCAGGTGTCCGGGGGAGTTGACCCAGGCGTCCACGGCGATCCGCGCCGCGTTGTCGAAGTCGTCCAGGCCCATGGCCACCAGATTGTACATGGCGCCGTGGGGCCAGCCGTATTTCGGGAGGATCTCGCAGTCATAGGGCCGGTGTTCCGGGACGCACTGCGCGGACACGTCCTGGGCGGCGTTCATCAGCGCGTCGTTGATGGGCAGGGCCTCGAGGCCATGCTCCCGGCGCACCTCATTGACGAGTTGGATGATCTCCCGCCGGATTTCCAGATTGGCGTTCAGGTCGATCTCCGCTGGAGCGGAGGGGTCCGCCTTCACTGTGAGGGTCAGGAACCCGGATTCCCCGGCAGCGTTGGTGACGGTAATCGTGGCGGAGCCGGGCGCTTTGGGCACGACAACCCAGTACCCGGCGACCTGCTCCAGCGAGGCGACCGCCGGATCGCTGGAGGCCGCCGTGCAGTCTATTCCGGCGGGGCTGATGATGAGGGAGCTTCGCTCTCCCACGGTCAGCTCCGTGCCCTTCACGCTGCTGACCTGGAGCGTTTCCGCCTTGGATGCGGACGGCTGGGGCGCGGGTTTTGCCGGGGCCTCGCCGGTATAGGGCGCGCCGCTGTCCACCTGGACGCCGTCCTGGTAGTAGACGTTGAAGCCCGGTACCCCCGATATCCCCGACATCCCCGATACTCCGGCTGAGGGCAGCATCCGCAAAGTGGACGCGGATAACCCCACCAAGGGCCTCGCCGGGGCAGTCATTAAGATCACAGGCGTGGACAACAGCTTTGTGGGGACCTATACCACAGTCGAGGGCGGATATCTCGCGGATGTGCCCTGGGATACCATGCCCACCGGCAGCTATGTCGCGGAGGAGATGACCCCGCCGGAGGGGTACACCAAGAGCCCCGACCAGAGCAAGGTCAAGCAGACCTTTGTTTGGGATGGCAAAACCGACGTGGCGCTCGTTTTCGAGAATGACGCCAAGGTAAAGCTCCAGCTGAAGAAGCTGGATGATTCCAATAATCCTCTCCCTGGCGCCGTTTTTAATATCCTGAAAGACGGCCAAATCATCGGCACCGAGGCTACCAAGGAAGATGGTTCCATCACAGTGACGGACATCACCGAGGGGCTGTACGCCTTCGTCGAGGTCTCCGCCCCCTCCCCCTACGCCAAGCTGGATGAACCCGTCCTTGCTCATGTGGATCAGGCGGACGTCAACGGCGGAGGAACCATCACCGTCACTGCGGCAGATAAAAAACTGCCCAACCTGACGATTCTGAAACGGGACGCCCAGACCGGCGACGTCATCCCGGACACCCATTTTGAGATCAAGGGTATTCACTACG
>NZ_CATMPS010000057.1:0-8995 GCF_950073225.1 uncultured Oscillibacter sp. | reverse complement strand
CGCCCAGGCCCCGGCCCGTTTGGCCGGGCCCCGCCGGACGGAGGCCCGCCCGGAGAAGGCCCGCCGCCCGGGGAAGGGCCCCCTTGGGGCGCTCCACCGGACTGCGTTTCCCCGGAAGTACGCTCCTCCGGAGGCGGGCTTCCCGGCGGCGGTCCACCGGGCGGCGGCCCCTCTTCCGGAATGCGGGTATAAGAGCCGTTGTCGTTGCGGATGTAGCGGTTATACATGCCTCAGCCCTCCCATCCCGAGAGGAATTTCTTCCCCAGGTGGAACAGCCTTGCCAGCTGGAGGGCCCGCTCCACCTTCTCCTGGCGGTCGCTCCGCAGATAGGGCCGCAGGGCGTAAAGTAAATTCCGGGCGTTGGAGTCCCGCTGGCCCCCCAGCTCCTGAATCAGGGGCAGCAGGCGGGTGAGAAGTCCCATGTCCAGCCCTCCGCCTCCCAACAGGGAGGACAGCAGGTCTCCACCGCCCCCGGCGGGCGGCGGAGCGGCCTGCGGCGGATTCCCCCAGGCGGGCCCTCCCGGCTGCCCGCCGGGCTGGTCCGGCGGGGGCGGCGGGGCGGATTCCTGCGCCCCTCCCCCGCCCAGGGACTGGGCCAGCTGCATAATCTGGCTCATGGCGTCCGGGTTGGACAGTATGCTGTTCAGCTTGTCGTCAAATTCCGCCATACGGGCCCAACCCCCTCGTCATGAAAGCTATTTCTGAACCGCCTTGTTGATGCGCTCTACCAGCGCCGCCCCCTCGGGGCTCTGCATGATCTGGCTCACCATTTGGGTCATGGCTCCGGCGTCGCCCTTGGCGGCGGACTGAACCGCTTTCCGCAGTCCCGCGCCCCCGTCGTCCTGGGTCAGCATCCGCATCAGCGTCTGGCCGTCCCGGGACTGCATCAGGGATTTCAGCATCGCCGGATTCTTCCGGAGCTGTTCGGCCATCTGGGCCGATTTCTCATCCATATCGCTTCCTCCTTTGCGGTCTTCAAGGCCAGTATATGAGCCGGAAGGCAAAAAAGTGCCTGTGCTCTCGCACAGGCGCTTCGTTTTCTTATTGCCCGGCCTTCGCCGTGTCGCAGTCCTTCGCAAGGGGGCAGCCCTGGCACTTGGGGCTCCGGGCGGTGCAGGTGTCCCGGCCAAAGAGAACCATCCGGTGGCAGAAGTTATTGGACTCCTTGGGGGGCAGGGCCTCCCGGAGCTGCTTTTCCACCTGGAGGGGGTCCTTGGACCCGTCCGTGATCCCAAGGCGCCCCGTGATGCGGATGCAGTGGGTATCGCAGACGTAGGCGGGCTGGCCGTAGATATCCCCCAGAATGAGGTTGGCGGTCTTCCGGCCCACGCCGGGGAGGCTGGTCAGCTCCTCCATGGTGCCGGGGACCTTCCCGCCGAAATCCGCCAGCAGCCGCTGGGCGCAAAGAACCATATCCTTGGCCTTGCCGTTGTAAAAGCCGCAGGAGTGGATGTACTCCCCCACCTCCCTGGGGTCCGCCCCGGCAAAGCTCTCCAGGGTGGGAAAACGGGCATACAGGGCGGGGGTCACCTGGTTCACCCGCGCGTCGGTGCACTGGGCGGAGAGGCGCACGGCAAAGAGGAGCTCGTAATCCTTCTCATACCGCAGGGAGCACAGCCCCTCGGGATAGACGCCCTTCAAAGTCTCAATAATGCGCTTCACAGCGGCTTTGGATTTCATAGCGGCCCCTCCCGTATGTTTCATAAAATCTTTTGTAATATCTCTTATAATGCTGCCCGATAGGCTTCCGCCGCGTCCAGCAGCTCTCCGGCGCTCTTCAGCAGCGCCTCCGTCACTTTGGAGCCTCCGGTGATCCGGGCCAGCTCCGCCTTCCGCCTCTCCCGATCCAGCAGGACCACATGGGTGTAGGTCCGGCCCTTGGCCTCCCCCTTCTCCACAGAGAAGTGGGTGTCCGCCATGGCGGCCAGCTGGGGCAGGTGGGTGACGCAGAGGACCTGTTTTCCCCGGCTCACCTGAGCCAGCTTCTCCGCCACCTTCTGGGCCGCCCGGCCGGAAACGCCGGTGTCTACCTCATCGAAGACCAGGGTGCCCACGGCCTCCTGCTCCGCCAGGACGTTTTTCAGCGCCAGCATGATCCGGGCCAGCTCGCCGCCGGAGGCGATTTTGGAGATGGGCTTCAAATCCTCCCCGGCGTTGGCGGACATCAGGAAGCGGACCACGTCACAGCCGTCGGGGCCGGGGTCCTTTTCCGCAAAGTCGATGGCAAACCGGACCCGGTTCATGTCCAGGTCCCGGAGCTCCTTCTGAATGCGGGCCTCCAGGACCGCCGCCGCCGCCTTCCGTGCCTTTGTCAGGGCCGCTCCCGCCGCCCCAACGGCCTTTTCCGCCTTGCCCAGCTTCTTCTCCAGGAGAATCCTCGTGTCGTCCGCCGTCTCGATGGAGTCCAGCTCCGCCCGGCGCTGATCCAAATAGGCCAGCATCTCCTCCACAGTGGCCCCGTATTTCTTTTTCAAGCGGTAGAGCTGGTCCGCCCGGCTCTCCGCCGCGTCCAGCTCCTCCGGGGAGAAGTCGAAGGCCCCCCGCAGGTCCCGGATGGTTTCCGCCAGGTCATAGGCCTCGCTCCGCAAAGCCCCCAGGCGCTTGTACGCCGCCCCCAGCTCCTCGTCCAGGTTCCGCACGCCGGACAGGGCCTCCTCCGCGTCCCGGAGCTGGTTCACCGCCCCGGCGCTTTCGTCGTCGCCGGAGAGGCAGTAATCCGCGCCGGAGAGGGCGGAGAGGTATTTCTCGCCGTTGCGCAGGAGATTCCGCCGCGCTTCCAGCTCCTCCTCCTCGCCGGGGCGGAGCTCCGCCCGCTCCAGCTCGCCGATTTGGAAGCGGAGGCTGTCCACCCGCCGGGCCTTCTCCGCCTCGTCCATCTGGAGGGCCCTGATCTGCTCCCGAAGGCCCGAGAGCACCGTGTAAGCCCTTAGGTAAGCTCCCAAGGGCTCCTCCGTTTTGCCGAAGCGGTCCAGATAGGCCCCGTGGAGCTCCTCGTCCAGAAGCTGGGCCCCGTCGTGCTGGCCGTGGATATTCAAGAGCTCCCCGCCAATCTGCCGGAGCTGGGCCACGGTGATGGGCCGTCCATTGGCCCGGCAGGCGTTCTTGCCGTCGCCGGAGATTTCCCGCTGGAGCAGCAGGTTCCCGTCCTCGTCAGGGGAAACGCCGTTTTCCTGAAGGCCCGGCAGCTCCGCCGGGACGGAGGAGAACTCCGCGCTGACGAAAGCCTTAGCGGCCCCGGTGCGGATGAGGTCCCGGGAGGTCCGGCCCCCCAGGACGGCCCCCATAGCGTCGATGACGATGGATTTGCCCGCTCCGGTCTCGCCGGTGAGGGCGTTGAAGCCCGGGCGGAATTGGATGTCCGCCTCCTCGATAACCGCAATATTTTCGATGTGCAGAAGCTCCAGCATGGCGGCCGTCTCCTCCATTTTAAAATCATTTTTGTGACGACATGCGCGTCACAAAAATTCCTTGACCTTAGCCGCCTGGGGCGGCGTCACCAGTGACCGATGTCACTGGTGGGGGGAATCTAAAGGGGGGACGAAGTCCCCTCTTTAAGTCAAAGCATATCCTTTATCTCCTGGCAGAGCAGCTCCGCCGCCTCGGTGTTCCGCATCACCAGCAGGGCGGTGTCATCTCCCGCCAGGGAGCCCACGATGTCGTTCATGTCCATATTGTCCAGGGCGGAACAGGCCCCGTTGGCCAGTCCCGGCATAGTCTTCACCACCACGATGTTTTGAGCATAGTCGATGCTGACGATGCACTCCCGGAAGATGGTCCGCAGCTTCGCCGCCACGTTCAGTGTCGTCCGGTTGCCGGAGACGGCGTACTTATAGACCCCCTGGCCCGCCGGCTCCTTTACCAGATGGAGCTGCTTGATGTCCCGGGAAATGGTGGCCTGGGTGCAGCGGAGCCCCCGGGCCTGGAGCCGGGTCAGCAGCTGCTCCTGAGTCTCGATGTTCTCCTGGGCAATGATCTCCAGGATCATGGCCTGCCGGTCAAGTTTCATGTGTCCATCCCTCCCGGAAGCATTTTTTGAGCGAAGATCTCGCAGAAGCTCCGCTCCGTCAGCCGCACCAGCCGGGTCACGTAGCGGGAGCGGCGGATTTGAATCTTATCGTCCGCCCGCAGGGCAAAGGCCCGGCTCTCGTCCACGAAAAGGTAAACCGGCTTCCGCCCGTTCCGCTCCAACTCCACCGTCAGCGTGTGCTCGGGGCTGAGGACGTAGGAGGAAAAGCGCATGTTGTGGATGCAGATGGGGCAGACCACCATGGTCTGGGCCACCGGCTCCACCACCGGCCCCCCGGCGGAGAGGGAGTAAGCCGTGGACCCCGTTGGGGTCGCCACAATCACGCCATCCCCGGCAATGTCCGCCAGATGCCGCCCATCGGAGGAGATCTTCAAATGAATGACGTGGGAGATGGGGCCCTCCCGGATGACGGCCTCGTTCAGCCCCAGATTCGTATAGATCTGCCGCCCGTCCCGGAAGACGGAGACATCCAGCATCATCCGCTGTTCCATCTCAAACTGCCAGTCCTTGAGCCTGCGGAGCTGCTCCAGCTCAGAGACCTCCAGCTCGGCCACAAACCCAAGGCCCCCCATGTTCACGCCCAGCACCGGCATCTTGTGAAGGGCCGCCAGCTTGGCCAGGTGGAGGATGGTCCCGTCCCCGCCAAAGGTAATCAGCAGATCCGCCCCCCGGAGCTCCTGGGGCAGGGGCTGGACATCATAGTCGCCGAAGGCCCCCTCCTTCCGGTCCCGGAAGGGAGAGCACACCACCGTCTGAAAGCCCATCTGGCGGAGGATACCCTCCGCCGCCCGGGTTGCCTTCATGCCCTGATCCCGGTTGGGATTGGGGCACAGGATGATCTTCTTGGCGCTCATGGGCGCTCCCCCTCTCCGTGTTCCTTCAAGACCTGGTGGGACTCCTCCACCAGGGCCTTTAAATCAAAGGGCGCCGCCGCGCCGCCGCCCTTTTGCAGGAAGCCCAGGTACTCGATGTTCCCCTCCGGCCCCCGGATGGGGGAGTACGTCAGGCCCCGCACCGTCAGCCCCGCCTCCGCGGCGTGGTCCAGATAGCGCTCCAAAACCTCCAAGTGGACGGCGGGGTCCCGGACCACGCCCTTCTTCCCCACCTTCTCCCGGCCCGCCTCAAACTGGGGCTTCACCAGGGAGACCGCCTGTCCCCCCTCCGCCAGCAGGGCCGCCAGGGGGGGCAGGATCAATTTCAGGGAGATGAAGCTCACGTCCACCGAGGCGAAGGCCAGCTCCTCCGGCACCTGCTCCCGGCTGAGATACCGGGCGTTGGTCCGCTCCAGGCAGACCACCCGGGGGTCGCTTCGCAGCTTCCAGGCCAATTGGCCCCGGCCCACGTCCACGGCGTAGACCTTGGCCGCGCCGTTTTGGAGCATGCAGTCCGTGAAGCCCCCGGTGGAGGCCCCAATGTCGGCGCAGACGGCCCCCTCCAAATGGACGGGAAAGGCCGCCATGGCCTTCTCCAGCTTCAGCCCGCCACGGCTGACGTAGGGGAGCTTGTCCCCCCGGACTTCCACCGCGGCGGCGGCGGGGACCGCCATGCCGGGCTTATCCGCCTTCCGGCCGTCCACGTAGACCACGCCGCTCATAATGACGGCCTGGGCCCGCTGGCGGCTCTCCTCCAGGCCCCGCTCCACTAAAAGCAGGTCCAATCTCATTTTATCGCTCATGGCAAGCCTCCTCCGCCGCCGCGGCCACGGCGGCGGCATCCAGGCCGAAGCGCTCCTCCAGCTGAGGGACGCCGCCCTCCGGGGCAAAGGTCCGGCCCAGGTTCTTTAAGATCAGCTTTTTGGGGGCCCGCCCCTCTCCCGCCAGGATGGCGGCCACGCGCTGGCCCACACAGCCCGCGCCGAAGCAGTCCTCCAGCACCAATAGGATATCCGTTTCCTGGAAAAAGTCCGCCAAAACCGCCCCGTCCAGGGGGGCGATCTGATTCAGCTTCAGGACTTCCGCCCGGATGCCCTTTTTCTCCAGCAGCGCCGCCGCCGCCAATGCCTGGTTTACCAGCACGCCATAGCTCAGCAGGGTCACGTCCCGCCCCGCCCGGAGGCGGACCAGCGGCTTGTCCGAGGCGTCGTCCCGGTAGGCCCCCTCTCCCCCCCGGGGATAGCGGACCGCCACGGGGCCGGTCAGCGCAAAGAGGGCCCTTTGCAGCATATGCCGCAGCTCGGCAAAGCTGGCGGGGCAGAGGACGGTATAGCCCGGCAGGGCCGGGAGAAACAGCGCGTCAAAGCAGCCGTGGTGGGTCTCGCCGTCGGCCCCCACCAGGCCCGCCCGGTCCACGCCCAGGACCACATGGAGCTTCTCCAGGGCCACGTCGTGAATGAGCATGTCATAGCCCCGCTGCAAAAAGGTGGAATACACGGCAAACACCGGCAGCAGGCCCTGGGCCGCCATGCCCGCCGCCATGGAAACGCCGTGGCCCTCGGCAATGCCCACGTCGAAAAAGCGGTCCGGGAAGGTCTTGGCAAAGCCGGAAAGGCCGGTGCCGTCGGCCATGGCGGCGGTGATCGCGCAGACCCGGGCGTCCTCCCGGGCGAAGTCCGCCAGAGCCTTGCCGAAGACGGAGGAAAAGCTCTCCTCCCCCGCCTTTTTCAAAAGGCCCGTCTCGGGGTCGAAGGGGCCCACGCCGTGGTACATGTCCGGGTTCCGCTCCGCGAAGGCGCAGCCCCTGCCCTTGACGGTGTTCACATGGACCACCACCGGGCAGTCCAATTCCCGGGCCCAGCGCAGAGCGTCGCACAGCCGGGGCAGGTCATGGCCGTCCACAGGGCCCAGGTAGGTGAAGCCCATGTCCTCAAAGAGGGTGCTCCCGGGAAAGAGGCTCCGCTTCAAGAAGGTCTTCATCTTGTGGTTAAAGCGGTAGAGGGGATTTTTCATGGGCCGGGGGCCAAACAAGCTCCGGTACCACTTTTTGAAATGGTAATACCCGGGCCGGGACCGTAGCCGGGCCAAATGGGAGGGCATGGCCCCCACGTTGAGGTTGATGGACATGCCGTTGTCGTTCAAAATGACAATCAGGGGCTCGCCGGAGGCCCCGGCGTTGTTCAGCCCCTCGTAGGCCAGCCCTCCGGTGAGGGCCCCGTCGCCGATGAGGGCCAGGACGCGGTAGTCCTCCCCTCCCAGGGTCCGGGCCCGGGCCATGCCCAGGGCTACGGAAACGGAGTTGGAGGCGTGCCCGGCGATGAAGGCGTCGTGGACGCTCTCGTGGGGCTTGGGGAAGCCGGAGAGGCCATCCAGCTGGCGGAGGGTGGCAAACTGCTCCCGCCGGCCCGTTAACATTTTATGGACGTAGCACTGGTGGCCCACGTCGAAGACCAGCCGGTCCCGCTCCGTGTCGAAGACCCGGTGGATGGCCACCGTCAGCTCCACCGCCCCCAGGTTGGAGGCCAGGTGCCCCCCGGTCTTAGAGACGCTCTTTACAAGAAACTCCCTCAGCTCCTGGCAGAGCTGGGGGAGCTGGCCCTCCGGCAGCGCCCGGACGTCGGCGGGAGAGTGGATGGAATCCAAAAGCATAGCTTCTCCTCTCAATGGTGGAACAGGTACAAAAATCGCCCGGCCCAATAGACCACCTGGGTGCTCTTTTTAATGGCCACCGTCTTGCCCAGGGCCTTGCCGCCGATGGTCAGGCCGGAGACCAGGGCCGTGACGGCCACGGAAATCAGCATCGTCCGCAAATTCAGCGCACGCTGGAGCTGGGTGACAATCACCGCCCCCGTGGCGCCGCTGACGATGCCGCAGATGTCCCCCACCACGTCGTTGCAGACGCTGGAGACCCGCCCCGCGTTCCGCAGCAGCATCAGCGACTGCTTGGCCCCCTTCTCCTTGTGGGAGGCCATGGCGTGAAAAGGCTTGGGGTCCGCCGCCGTGACGGCCACGCCGATAATGTCGAATAAAATGCCCAGGCCGATGAACAGCGCCAGCATCAAAAGAGCGGCGGTCACGCCCGCGCCCTCCAGCATCGACTCCGACGCCAGACTCAGCACGGCGGAGAGGACCACCGCCATCAAAAAGACCGTAAGGGCCCAACGATATGGGGAAGAGGCCTTTCCCTTCTGCTGTTTTTTCAAAGGAACCTCCCGAAAGGACCGCCCATGGGGAACGGCCTCTTATGTTTTATAAGCTAAGCCGGCGGCGGCAGAAAAAGTAAATCTTACGGCTTAGGTACGGGTTGGATTTCCCCGGAACACACCTCTCGTTGCCGATGGAGGCGGTTTCCCGTTCGGCGCTCCGGCGCGGCGTTGCCTCTCCGCGCTACCCGATTGCCACTTAGTCCGCACTGCAATCCCTTTTCTGCCCCGTCAGGACAGCCTAGGTGATTTCCACCACAGTCTGTCCGCTTCTTTAGCCTCTTTTGCAAAACGGGTTTCAAAGGGCGATCGGAACGCCGCCCTGGCCGGGGCCGCCCTCCGTAGTTCCCTAATCCACCCGCCCCACTCAAGGCAGGCTACGGCTGCACACAGCGTTACGGCCCCGAAAGACCGATGCACCGCATTGCAGGTTCACAATCTGCTTCGTACGCGGGCCGGAATTACCACAGTGGGAGTACGTCCGCGCACAAGAACAGGTCTCCACGGAAACAGGGTCGGATAAACCATGCCATTGGAAAACGCCCTGAGTCCGCAAGCGTACCGAGTACGCTTCCCCCCAGCACCCACCCAAAACTGGGCGTATCAAGCAGGCACCACGGGTTTCATCGATGTGCCCTTCAGAGGATTTTTAGGCCCTCCCTAGGAAACGGCAGATCTGACTAGAATACTGCGCCGCCGCTTAGCGGAAATCAGTATAGCATAGAAGGGGAAAATATGCAAGATATACAGTATATGAATTTTTTCTAGAAAATGTCAAGGGTTAAATGCAGAAAAATCTAAAATTGTTTTTTGTGCATTATTCACAAAAGCAATTCTACCCCCTCAATACCGGCCTCCTGGGCAAGCTCCAGCAATACCCGTCCGGCACACCT
>NZ_CATMPS010000056.1:0-9125 GCF_950073225.1 uncultured Oscillibacter sp. | reverse complement strand
GTGTTCTCCTGGATGCCGTCCAGCACCTTCTCGATGTGGGCGGAGGTGATCTGCTCAAACCGCTGCCGGACGAAGGCCGTAGGATATTCCGCGTCCCGCCCGATCTTCATGGTGGGGGTGCGGCTGAGCGCAACCTCCAGCATGATCTCCACAAACTCGTTGAGCTGCTCCCGGTTGGAGGGAGTAACGATCAGGTCATACTCGATCTGATCCCGAATTTCATCCCGCTTCTCAAAAATTTCTTTCATTCCTTCCACCGGCTGCGCGGGTGTCTCGGAGGGGGTAGGGGGAGGGAATGAATGAGTATTTGATCGCTGAGTATTTGATTTTTGAGTTTTGAATTGATTTATATTTAATTGGGCGGGGTTCTCCGTATGCGGCGCGGCCATATCCGGGCCAGCCACATCCGGGTTTTCCGTATGTGGTGATGCCGTATCTGGCGGGGGCATATCCGGCTCGTCCGCATCCGGCGCGGGCGGCTCCGGGGGCTGGGGCTTTTCGTAGATGATGTACTCGGTGTCCGTAATACGCCCGTTGGCCCCGCGAAGCTGGCGGCGGATGATGTAGCCCGCCTTTTCCAGCTCCTTGATGGTACTGCCGATAGCGTCCACACCCTCCTTGCAGATGGCGGCAAGCCCCCGTGTGCTGTAATTCCAGTCCTCCGGGAAAGAGAGAAACATGGACAGCAGCCCCTTGGCTTTCAGCGACAGGGATGTATCTTTCAGATGATAATTTGACATGACGGTGTAATCTCGCGTCCGTTCTACACGATAGACAGCCATTTCAACTCACTTCCTGTTTAGATTTTGGTTATGCGGTGGTTGACCCGTCCTCGCGGGCAAAGCGTTCTTCCAGCCGTTCCACGCTCCAATTCTGCTTGAACTGTCCCAGGGGACCAGGGCCGAACATGGCCCGCGCCCGATTGTCCATGTCCAGCAGCCGCACCCATAGCTCCGGGTGGTGATGGCGCAGCTTTCGCAGTTCGTCAATACGTTGAAAGGGACAGCACCAGCAAGAGGCGCGGCGATATACCTCATACAGCCCGCCCCAATCGTAGCCTCGGTCATAGCAGATTTGCAGCGCCTGGGCCTCGGTGATTCCCCATTCCACCAATGGATAGCGGTTATGAGGATCGTCTTTGCAGCGGTGGGCTTCATCGGCGGCGATACCGATATGGTGCAGGACATTTTTCTCCTTATTCAGCCGGTTATCCTCTCTGGTGATAAGATGGGTTTTGAGCTGTCCAGTACACCAGCGCACCCGCATCCCAGGCCAGCCATAGCCAGTCGCCTGTTGGCCCTTGGCAATACGCCTCTCTATGGCCCGTTTTTGTTGCAGGGGGACATGGAACATGAGCCATTCAAAACCGCAGGGATGCCGCAGGGTGGTAATGTGCAATCCTCGCTCCCGAAAAAGAAAATCATCCAGTTTGGCGATATGGGCCTCCATCTCCGGGAACTCCATGCCTGTATCGGCGTAGAGTACGCAGTCGATGGGCAGGCCCTTTTCGATCATCAGAATCAAAAGACACGAACTGTCTTTTCCACCTGAGAGGGAGACCGCCGAATAGATTTCATCACTTTTTATGGTTCCCATGACGGGAAAACTGCCTTTTTATCTCCTTTCCCGTCTGTTACAGCTCATAGAGAGGGATGTCGCTCTCATAGTAGGCGGCGCACATTGCGTTGATCTCATCGGCCAGCTCATCCAGGTCCAGATACATGGGGCTGTCCCAGGGGTCCCCCTCCTTGATCTCCCGATACTCGGTGACGTACTCGCCGTCCCCGCAGTCCAGGGACACGCAGGCCACGGCAACAAGATCCATGTCCTCCAGCAGCCACAGCTCATAGGTGCGGTCCGTCAGCACGATGGAGGCACAGCTCTGGTCGTTGTCCTCGTACAGCCGGGTGGCCCGCTGGCCGAACAGGTCCTTGCCCCGGTAGTTGAAAGACATGGGCGCCTTGCCGTCGGTGGTGTAGGCGTGGACGGTCTGCTTGTCCGATATTCAATTACCGCTCCTGGCTGCGCTGACGTTTCTTCATCCACTGTTCCAACAGTTTGATGATAGTGTCCTGCATCTGCTTGGGGGTGTAGGAGCGGGGGAAATATTTGTGGAGGGTGTCGGAAGTCAGAACAATCTTATCGACCTCCGGCTTTTTTTCCTCCGACATGATGCCCAGCATGGTGTCCTCATCCAGTTTCCCGGACTGACTGAGTTTTTTCATCCGCTGGGCCTGGGACAGCGATGGAGTAGCCTGTTCACTGTTGATCGTTTCCACCAGAAGCGCCTGTTCATCTGGTTTAAGAGCCGCGATTTGATAGGCGGGGGTCATGGCGATTTTCCTATCGTCCACCATCTGCTGAAGTTCCGGGACCAGTTGTGTGAGTGCGATGTAATTGCGGACAGTATCGCCGCTTACACCCATCTCCGCACCAATCTCATCATCGCTACGGAAATTCGCCGAAATTTTCGGCGAATTTCCTCCATGCTCTACTGTGGGCCGTCCGGCCCTCCGTTTGATAGCATCCAGTTTCATTTTATAGGCTTTAGCCCTCTCGCTGGGAAGAATATTTTCCCGCTGGAGGTTACTGTCCACCATGAAAATAATAGCGGTGTCCCGGTCCAAATCCCGGACAATGACCGGCATGGTGTCCAGTCCTGCCAGTTCGCAGGCGTGTTTGCGCCGGTGTCCGGCCACCAACTCATAGCCGCCGCCCTCGCGAGGACGGGCGATTGCGGGCATGAGAACGCCGTATTCCTTGACGCTCTCCACGGTTTCCTTCATAGAATCATCATCCCTTACGGAAAAGGGGTGGTCTGGGAACGGGTACAGCTCGGACAGCGGGATATTCTGCACCTTCTCCAGTTTTGCGTCCTGACGCTCCTGCTCCGTGGAGAATAAATCAGCGGCCGATGCCAGCTCTACTTTTCGCGCGCTGCTTTTCAAGCTGTAACACCTCCCGCGTCAGATTTCCATAGGCTTCGGCCACCTTGCCGCCGGGGTCATGGGCAAAGATGCTCTTGCCCTCGGCGCTGGTCTCCTTGGCCCGGACAGAGTGGGGTATCTCGGAATCGAATACCTTGATGTCCCCGCCGTAGGTCTCCCGGAGCAGGGCGCTGATCTCTCTGGCGAAGTTGGTCCGGCTGTCTACCATCGTCAGCAGGATGCCGTCAATGAGCAGTTTGGGATTGATCTGCCGCCGCACCTTGCCCACGGTCTGCAAGAGCTGTTCAAGCCCTTTCGCCGGGAGGTACTCCGCCTGGACGGGGACGATCAGGCGATTGGCAGCGGCCAGGGCGTTGACGGTGAGCATACCCAGGGAGGGCTGGCAGTCCAGCAGGATGTGGGTGTACTGTTTCCGAACCGTGTCCAGATACTGCCGCAGGATGGTCTCGCGGCTCATGGCGTTCACCAGCGACACCTCCATGCCGGAGAGTTGGATGTTTGATGGCATGAGGTCCACGCCCTCCGCATGATGCAGGATGCCCTCGCCGGGAGCGATGGGCTGATCGTTCAGCACCTTGCCCATCAGGTCCGAGAGGGTGACGGGCAGATCGTCCGGCTGGGAATGGTCCAGGCTGATGGAAAGACTGGCCTGGGGGTCTACGTCCACCACTAACACCTTTTTCCCGGCTTGGGCCAGACCGATGCCGAGGTTTGCGCAAGTTGTACTCTTGCCCGTACCGCCTTTTTGATTGACTACGGCGATCACTTGGGCGTTCATGTGTTCTCAACTCCCTACTACAAATAAAAATACCCCATCGCAAAATGGGGATGAAAAAAGGGAGAACATAGCTATGCTACATTCTCCCGCAAAAAACAGTATGCAGTTGTCGGCTTTTGCCGTTTTCTATTCCAGGGTGGGAACAGTCAGGAGCCAATCCGCCGCAATCCCGCATAAATCCTGGCTTTTTCAAAACTTTTCGTACCCTTCCCCAACAGCACCTGTTCAATGAAATGCACGCGCGGCAGACCAGCAAGAAGGTAAAGGCCGCTCTGAAAGCCCGCCGGATGAACGGCGCTCACATCAGTTCATTCGCACCGCTGGGCTACCGATGGGACCCGGATCAAAAAGGCCATCTGCTGGTGGACCCGGAAACGAAGTGGATCGTGGAAAAGATTTTCGACATGGCTGTCCACGGAATGGGCGCAGCGAAAATCATGAAGGCCCTGATTCGGGAAAAGGTTCCCACTCCTGGATATCTCCACTACATCAAAGAGGGGGCTTACGCGCACATCTATCAGGATGCGCCCGAGAAAACGCGGTATGCATGGAATGAAACGAAAATCAGGCTTATTTTAACAGATGAGAACTACCTTGGCAATAGTATCCACAATAAAACGTCCGTCAAATCTTTCAAACTGAAAAAGCAGACTCGGAATCCTGTCTCTGAATGGGTTCGAGTGGAGGGAACCCATGAGTCCATCATCAGCAGGGATGTGTTTGATCAGGTGCAGAAGCAGATCATCAGCCGCCGCAGGCAGCGCAAGGATGGTACGACACAGATATTCGCTGGACTGGTCAAGTGCGCAGACTGCGGATGGACGATGCACTTTGCAAGGCAGAATAAGGGAAACCATCCTGGCTATTTCTCCTGTGGTACCTACAGCAAAAAGGTGGACGAGTGTACCATGCACTTCATCAGCTACAACACACTGTACGCCTATGTGCTGGAACGGCTGCAATTTTGGGCATCCATGGCACAGAAGGATGAGCAGCAGCTCTTGGAACGTCTGCTTCAAAATGGCGATAAGGGGCGGCAGGCTGAGAGGAAAAAACGGGAGGCCGAACTCAGGAAAGCCGAAAAGCGCCGCAAGACGGTCAATGACCTTTTTGTAAAGATGTACGAGGACTGGTCGGCGGGCCGCATCACGGAGAGCAATTTCAATCTGCTGTCTGAGCGGTACCAGGCGGAGCAGGCAGATCTGGATGATAAGATTGCCGCGCTGAAGTCGGCCATGGAAAACGCAAAGCAGTCTGCGGAGGACGCCGAGAAGTGGGTCAAGCTCATCCGGCAGTACAGCGAGATCACCGAGTTGGACGCGCCCCTGCTTAATACGCTGATTGAGAAAATCCTGGTTCACGAAGGGAAACGGGGGCCGGATGGCATTCGGGAACAAGAAGTGGAGATTTTCTACCGCTTTGCGGGCAAGATCGACATCTGAAAATACTTTTGCGGTACATCCCTAACTATGATTAACGGACGCGGACCTGTCCCTGGTGCCCAAGACCATCTCGGACGGCGGGCGGAGCCTGACCCTGGCGGACGTGCAGTGGAGCAATTCCACCCAGGAGGAAGGCGACGGCGTGGTCACCCGCTACACCGCCACGGCCCGGTACACCGGCAGCACCTCCAGCAAATACGCCACCGGATACACGGTAACGGCGGACTACTCCGGCGAGGTCTCCAAGACCGGCTGCAATGTGGTCACCTATACCGCCGTGTTCGGAAGCGTCGAGGCCTCGAAGGACTCCGGCGTCCAGGACGGCGAACCTGTTGACGTTTCCGGCATTGGGCGTCCGCTCATGATCGGCGGCGTGGTGCTGGCGCTGGTCCTGGGCGGCGCGTTTGCTTTCAAAAAGATTCGAAGGAGATGAAAAAAACTTGAAATTGAGAACTTTCCTGCTGGCCTGCATGATCTGCGCCTTGTGCGTGGTTCCGGCCAGCGCCCTCGAGTACAGCTATGACGGGGCGGACGATTTCCTCTTCGCCCGGCCCACCAGCGACGATACGATCTACGAGGAGGAAAACCCCAACGTGGACCGGAGCAAGAATGTGGCCCTGGTGGCCCCCGGCTTCGGCACCCCCACCAGCTACCTCCCCGGCTCCGGCGAACACCTGACCCCGAACCTTGTTTCTGGAGCGCTCTCCGGCGGGCTGGTGAATCAGGTGGGCGGAGCGAATTACTCTGTGTCGGAAGACAGCGTGTCCAGCGGCATGGGCGGGTTCCTGCCCAGCACGTCCATTCTGGACAGCGGCTCCTCCGGCAATGCCACTCCCCCGGAGCATTTCACCATCACCACCCGGCCCAATGACTCGGCCTCCGTGGGCTTCACCAGCGTGACAGAGGACAGCTACTACGCCAACGGGTCCCTGGGGACGCTGAAAATCCCCGCCATCGGCCTGAATGTCAAGATCGTCCAGGGCACGGACAGCACCGCGCTGAAGAAGGGCGTGGGCCACTTCGAGGAGACCTCCATCTGGAATGGAAATGTTGGATTGGCTGCGCACAATCGCGGAACCAACAGCTATTTCGGCAAAATCCATACCCTGGAGGCCGGGGACGAGATCACCCTCACCACCAAAGAGGGCACCCGGACCTATGAGGTCACCTCCGTGGCCAAGGTCACGGAAACGGACCGGAGCAGCCTGGAGAACACCTCCAACAACTGCCTGACGCTGTACACCTGCGTCCGGGACGAGCGGGACCTCCGGTGGTGTGTGAGAGCGGTTGAGTCGACCGATTAAACCGGGCCGGACTGTTTGCCGATTCCAATAGACATTCCCCCAAATCTGTGGTAGTGTTGCGGTTGCAAAACCCTGACAAAATCACGGAAATGGAGGAAAAGCTATGAAAAGGAACAGTAAAGTGTTCGGGATGTTGACGGCTGGCATACTGTCTGCGGCGCTGCTGGCGGGCCCGGCCCTGGCGGCAGACCCGGAGATCCGGGTGGGCAGCTACAAGGGCAATACCCTGGAGGCAGGCGAAAGAAGCTGCCTCATCATCGGACCTGCCGGTTCGGAGTACCGCGCCGTGTCCAGCAACCCCGAAGCTGTTGCTCTCGAACGGGTTCTGACCTATTGGGTGGCCGTCGCCAAGGCGGAGGGCACGGCTGAGATCACCGTCACCAATGCGGACGGAACCGCCGGCAGCCTGACGCTGACGGTAGGAACCGCCGAGGCGGCAGACGACTTCCAAAAAGAAACGTCTGCTCTTGCCCAGGCGGATACCCTGGACCTCTCCGCCAACCTGGACATCCGCCTGGAGATGGTCCGACTCATCAACGAGGTGCGCCGGGAGCATGGATTGGCAGAACTGCCCACGGACGAGTCTCTCATGAACGCCGCTCAGGACGTCTCCAGCCAGTGCGTCACGGAGCACCAGCCCTATGACCACATGGCCCTCATCCGCTACGGCTGGCCTCACGGCGGGCTCTACAACCTCACCATGTTCGGCGCCTATGACTGCCCGGACATCGCCCGGCAGGCCATCGATTATTGGATCGAGTCTCCTGGGCACTATAAAACCATGCTGCTGGAGGAGGCGTCCCATGTCGGCACCGGCGTCACCTTCAAAAACGGAAAAGCCTACTGCTACATGGTCGCAGGTGATCCTACCAGCCATAATCCCTACGAATAAGGAACGATCTCACATCACACGGAGGCCCATTAGCAAATCGCTAATGGGCCTTTTTTCTTTCAAAAATTCAGTTTGGAAAGGAACCCTTTATGAACGAAAAACATCATTCCCTGCGAACGCGCCTGACGGCCCTGCTGCTGACGCTGGTCTGCGTGCTGGGCCTGTTCCCCACCATGGCCTTTGCCGCAAGCGACACCATCACGCTGAAGGAGTTCGGCCACTCCGGCGTGGCGTATCAGTCCGCGGCCCTGGGGCGCTGCACTCTCCATGAAATGACCTTCGCAAACGGAAACCAGATTACCACCGGCTTCTGCGGCACCAAGGGTGGAGACATGGGAACGTCTCTCCAGGGCCAGACCTGGGGGAACAAGCGGTCAATCTCCGACCCCACCGTGGAAACTATGATGGCCTATTACTACGCCCATTCCACCGGCGTCTTCACCGACGAGGCGGAGGCCCTGGGCGTGGCGGACGTCTGGGGCCCCGGGTATCGGTGGTATATGAACGCCTGGGTCCAGGCTTGCATCTGGCGGTATCAGCAGGGCAGCATGAGCGATCCTGTCGTGGCCTGCGCCGAGGAGCTGATGGCCGTGTACAACACCCTGGAGGGCACCCACTACACCAGCATCGACCAGAAGCAGGGCGAGAGCTCCTTCCGGGACCGGACCCAGTTCATCCTGGACCTGGGCAGCCAGGGCGTTTGGGGCAAGTGCGCTGTGTATGAATACACCTTCACCGGCGCCGGCAGCTCCGCCCACCCTGCTGGGTCTGTGCAGAAGATCATCCTGGGCGACCTGACGGTAGAGCACATTGAGCAGGAGGAATACGTCCTCATCGTCAAGAAGGTGGACGCCACCAATCCCTCCAAGGGTCTCCCCGGAGCCGGATTCCACATTGAATCCACCAACGGCTCCTATTCCAAGGACGTGGTCACGGGCCAGAACGGCACTTACCGGATCAGCGGCCTCAGCGCCGGGACCTATGCCGTAACAGAGACCTCCGCCCCGGAGGGCTATGAAATCGACAGCGCCGCCCCGCAGTATGTCACCCTGCCCAGCAATGGGAATAATACTGTGACGGTCACCTTCCGGGACTCCACCACCATTACCGGGGAGGGCAGCATCCGCAAGGTAGATGCGGACAATCCCTCCAAGGGCCTTGCCGGGGCGGTGATCAAAATCACCGGCGTGGATAACAGCTTTGTGGGGACCTACACCACCGTCGAGGGCGGCTGGCTCACGGACGTGCCCTGGGATTCCATGCCCATTGGCAGTTATGTCGCGGAGGAAATGACTCCCCCGGAGGGCTACACCAAGAGCCCTGACCAGAACAAGGTGAAGCAGAGCTTCCATTGGGATGGAAAATCCGATGTTTCCCTCGTTTTCGAAAACGACAGCAAGGTAAAAATTCAGCTTATCAAGCTGGACGATTCCAACAATCCTCTCCCCGGCGCGGTGTTCAATATCCTGAAGGACGGGCAGATCATCGGCACCGAGGCCACCAGGGAAGACGGCAGTATCACGGTGACGGACGTGACCGAAGGAATGTACGCTTTCGTCGAGGTCTCCGCGCCGTCGCCTTTTGCCAAGCTGGACGAGCCAGTCCTCGCTCATGTCGATCAAGCGGACGTCAATGGCGGAGGAACCATCACCGTCACTGCGGCAGATAAAAAACTGCCCAACCTGACGATTCTGAAACGGGACGCCCAGACCGGCGACGTCATCCCGGACACCCATTTTGAGATCAAGGGTATTCACTACG
>NZ_CATMPS010000055.1:0-9852 GCF_950073225.1 uncultured Oscillibacter sp. | reverse complement strand
CCCTTCGACCGGGCTGGGACTGGAAAAGCGAGGAATTCATCCCCCAATATGGCCCTTTATTGGTCGTTTCCTTTACCTTTGTCTGTTTGCCTGGCTTTTACCGGCTTTAATCAGTGCTTCCTTAAATGAAATCATATCCATTGAAGTCACCTTATACTATGCCTTAATATAACGCGTAGATCTTGCCGACCCGATCCGTTTTATTGCACCGCTCTTTACCATTGAACCGAGGACTGCTTCAACTGTTGTCGGACTGACATCGGGGAGAATCTTACATATTTCGGCTTTGGAAAGAGGGGTCAGACTGTTTAATACCGTTGCTTCTATGCGGGCTTTCTTTGTAATCTTTTTCCCATGTACGACTGCAAAGCGTTTGTCCAACTCTTTATAGCACATATAAAGCATAGACAGGAAATTCTCAATAAATGGGAAATAACTATTTTCATTTGATTCCCAACCGTCAGAAGATTGACGAAGAGATTCGTAATAATAGGCTTTGTAGTTATTGATTTGCTCTTCAAAGGACACATATTTTCCGGCATCAAAGCCATTCTTGTATAGGAGCAACAACGATAACAGGCGTGACATTCTGCCGTTACCATCTCTGAATGGATGTATGCAGAGAAAATCCAAAATAATGCAAGGAATCAATAGCAGTTGGTTTATATTGGCGTCACTACGTGCTTCCATATAGGCAAGCTCTAACTGTTCCATAGCCTTTGGCGTTTCATTTGCAGGGGTGGGACGAAAACGAACACGCCTGTTTCCGTCTGTTTCGATTTCCAAAATCACATTATCGTCTGCTTTATATTGACCGCCATATTCATAACCTGCAAATGCCATCATCATTTCGTGCAAATGCAAAATATCACGCTCACAAAAATCAATACGCTCATAGTCCAAATGAATTTCATTTAATGCATCCCTATATCCGGCAATTTCCGCTTCATTATGATTCAACGGAGCGCTGTTCTGATTGACGATAGCGGCAATACGCTCGTCACTTGTAACAATACCCTCAATAGCATTAGAACTCTTAATCGACTGTACCTTTGCAACTGCCTCTAACTCCGTAAAAATTTGGGTATATTCCTCTTTTCGCACTCCCGCCATTGTTTTCAATGCCGAAATATTTGAAGTAAGATTCACCAAATTTGCAGGCAGTAAGCCGTTGCTTAAAAAAGAGTAATCGAATTTCCTCATATCACACCATCCTTTCTGCATATTGTTGTAGCATATTATATGCAGAAAATCAAGCCATATCTGTTTTATCTGCATATAAAACAGAATAAATTATGCAGGTATGAGGAAACAATGTGCAGAAACTTATAAAAAGCAGTACAGAATGATTACATACTGCCTTCATCAAATGCTCATTTTGCAGCATGCCAGTCTTTTTCAGATGTGTAATGCCGTCACTATATCCTCTGAGATAAAATCTCTGCCGTTCCATACTGTCGTACCGAATCTGCATGAAAAAAGGCGTCCATCTGATAAGATGAAACGCCCACGGCAACCAGCGGCCAGGCAATACACCGGACCGCTGGCGCTATTAAATTTTGTCGTTAATGAAACAGCCTCCTTTTTTCGATATTTTTCTCGCCATGTTTCAACTTGGAAAAGGAATTGAATAAATGACGGCAAACGCGTGGACTCCTTGAAAATCAAGGCTTTTTCCGTTTGTCGTTATTATACCGTAACGCCATACCTTCGCGACCATGGCTCTGCAAAACGGCGTAGACGTAAAAACGGTATCTACTATGCTGGGACACTACGACGCAGGCTTCACCCTCCGCACCTACACCCACGCCACACGGCAGGCACAGGATGAAGCGGCGGAAAAGATGGGAGCATTTATGGAACAGATGATGTAAACCCGAAATGACAAAAGACAACACCGCAGCGGACAATATCCTGTCCGCTGCGGTGTTCGTTTCTGATTATTTTCCCATGTGGGTCAAGTTGTGGGTCTTGACCGTTTCTCGCAAAAGAAAGCCTTCGCGGAGTCTGTATGCGAAAGGATTATTTTGGGTCAAGAAGAGAATCAAATGTGGGTCAACTATTTTCCTGAAAAGTTACAAAAACGGCGAAAATAATTTAATTTTCGCCGTTTTTTGGAGCTACTGATGTGACTCGAACACACGACCTGCTGATTACGAATCAGCTGCTCTACCGACTGAGCTACAGTAGCATATTCAATTTTTTGCAACCCGGTCTGGTAGTTACGAATCAGCCGCTCTACCGACTGAGCTACACTAGCATATTTCTCATAATCGCATTTTGTGGTTTCGTATTCCTCCGCTGGAAAACCTCTTTACAACGCTTTTTATGATACCACAAAAAGTCTCCCCCGTCAACATTTATTTCAGATTTTTCGCTCTGGGCTGATGTAGTAAGTTAAATGCAGAAAAGGTTTTTCAACCTTTTTCTGCATTATTTTTTTACCCAAACGGGGGCAGAAACGGGAAAAGGGGTGATTAAGTGAGGACTTTGACGCTGGAGGACCGCAGAAAGATTGAATTGATGTGGCGGCGCAACGCTTCCCCGGTCAAGATTGCCGCAGAGCTGGAAATCAGCCAGTGTACTGTATACACGGAACTGAAACGCGGCCAGGAGACGGACGGTGGGGGCGGCGTGGTGCTGGACGAGAACTTCCGGCCTGCGTACAGCGCCGAGCGGGGCCAGGCTGTGTACCAGAGGAACTTGCGGAACCGTGGACGCCGACCCAAGAGGGAAACGGAACAGAAGGAGGCGAAGCAAGCATGACCAACTTTGAGAAAATCACGGCGTCCCCGGATGTGTTGGGTGAGTTTTTGGCTTCTCTCCCCGTGGCGACCGGGCCGTGGGACGAAGAATTTCACCGGGCGTTCTGCGATTCTTGCGAACTGTTGGAATGCAGAGCGGAGACTTGCCCGTACAAAGGGAACCGCCCGCTGTGGTGGCTGAACCAGGTGGGGACGGGCGAGGGGCAGAATCGGATTGTGCTGTGGGTGAAAAGTGACGGCTACAGAAAGACAATGGAAGAGTTTTCCAAAAAGGTCAAAGAAGCCAGGAGCGAGCGGGTAAAGGCAACAGGGGATAAAGCGTTTACCCACCTTGAAGCCTTGCTGACTGAATTGGTTGAAGTCCTTTTGCCGGACGAGAAATGCCGGGTTGTGATGGACTATGACCCGGACGCAGAGCAAGTTACTTTTTCCCGACTACCTGCACACGACATCCCGGCGGGAACGTAATGAGGCTGTCAAGCTCCTGCCCTTGTTCGAGGTAAAAGCGGACAATCGGACGTTCCAGATTAGGGAAAACGCCATTCCAGGAAATAGTTTCAAGCATTTCGCAAATGCGCTGGGCCTCCGATTTTGGGGTATCGCCAAAATCTACAGTGTATTGAACAAGACCACCCATAAAATATTCTCCTTTCTATAGATTCCCGGCGGCGGGGCAACGCCGCCGGGACCAGTATAGCAGAAGGGAGAAAGAAAGGGAATAGACCATGCTTGAAATTGTACCTATGACACTGAAAGAGGCAAACGCATTTGTGGAGCAGAACCACCGACACCACGGACCGGTTGTGGGCCACAAGTTTTCCATTGGCCTGTCAGATGGGGAGAAAATCGTGGGTGTTGCTATTGTAGGCCGTCCGGTTGCCCGGCACCTGGACGACGGGTGGACGCTGGAGGTCAACCGGCTTTGCACAGATGGGAGCCGCAATGCCTGTTCCATGCTGTACGCCGCCGCGTGGAGAGCGGCCCGTGCCATGGGATACAAAAAGCTGGTGACTTACATCCTGGAGAGCGAGAACGGGGCGAGCCTCCGCGCCGCCGGATGGAAATGCGTGGGACAGGCCGGGGGCCTGCGGTGGACCGGGAAGCGCCGCCCGAAGGTGGACCTATACCCGGCGCAAATGAAAATCAGATTTGAAAAGGAGGGGTGACGAGTGGCGAGGAAAAAAGAGTACCCCGGCGGCTTCCGGCTGACGCTGGCGACGGCGCGGCGGCTGGCCGTGCAGGAGTTCGGGACGGCAAAGGGCCTGGAGCCGGACCGGGGGACGTACCTGGAAGGGTTCTTCACTATGCGGATGGGGAACATGGGCATATCCATCAGCCCGGACTTGGGAATGAGCGGGTGCATCGTGGTACGGGCGGGGCTGTGTACGGCAAGCCATACCTGCATCGGCTACTTCAACCGGGAGACGCTGGAGCCGGACTTTGACGTGATGGACAAGTACGAGCGACGGGAGAAGCGCGAGGCGCTGGAAACCTGGGTGGGAGACATCGGCCCGGACGCCTGCCACAAGCGGATTGATGAAGTGTGGAACAGGAGGTAGCGGACATGAACACCATCTACAAACCGAAGGGCGCGGCGGCGGAGTACGGCGACTATGCCGTGAACATCTACACCGGATGCCCCCACCGCTGTTACTACTGTTTCGCGCCCCAGGTCCTGCACCGGGAGCGGGAGGTATTTCACTCATGCGTGGAGCCGCGCAAGGACATTGTGGCGGAACTGCGGCGGAAGTTGGAGCGGGAGAAAATCACCGGGGAGCTGGTCCACCTGTGCTTCACCTGTGACCCGTATCCCACCGGCTGCGACACGGCTACCACGCGGGAGGTCATTAAGGCCCTGAAAGAGTACGGCAACCACGTCCAGATTTTGACCAAGGGAGACGGAAGCAGGGACTTTGATTTGCTGGACGGCGGGGATTGGTACGGCGTGACTATCTCCTGCGACGTGCCCATGGCAGACAAGGCGGAGCCGTGCGCAGTCAAACCGGCGGACCGCCTGTATAGCCTGGAGGCGTTGAAATGCAGGGGCGGCAACACATGGGTATCGTTCGAGCCGGTCCTTGACCCGGCGGCGGTGCTGGACTGCATCAAATACTGCTCCCACTTCATCGACAAGGTGAAGATTGGGAAGCTGAACTACCACCCGTCGGACATCAACTGGGCGCAGTTTGGCCGGGATGCCGTGGCCGCGTGCAAGGAAATGGGCCTGGACTACTACATCAAGGACAGCCTGCGGGCGGAAATGGACAAGCCGTGAGCGCGGGCGCGGACTTCTCCCGAACCTGCGAGGGGTGCGAGTACATACGGACAGAGCCGTGGCCGGTCAAGGGAAGCTACATCGAAAAGACCATAGCTTTTCGATGCTTTGCGCCGGGGAAACACAAGGGCTATCACATGGGGACTACCTACCTCCTGCCCTATGTCCCGGCGTGGTGTCCAAAAATGCAGGGGAAGGAGGGGGACGATGGGACCGGAAAACGGGTTTGACCTGAACGACGTTACGCTGTACCTGGGCGACACACCGATTGCGCGGGGAGAAATCCGACTGGCGGAAATCACCCTGCCGCCGGATGCGCCGAAGCTGGAGAGCGTACTACCGCTCCAGGAAGTGGAATTTGCATTTACCATCAAAGCGCCGAAGCGCTGGCGCTGCAAGAATCGGAAGCGGTTTATTAAGCTGATGATGTCCGAGGGGATAAGCCGGAACTATGCGGAACGGCTGGCGGACTTTGTGCGGGGGCGGATGCCATACGGGAAAGTGTGGCGGAAATATATCTGGCAAAATCTCTGAATGTTCGGCCCTGAAACGGGGTCAAGGAGGTGGTTTAGGTGGAGCATTTAGGAGACATTACGAAGTTGAACGGGTACGAGCTGCCAGCGGTTGATGTAGTCATTGGTGGTTCACCTTGTTAGCCAGGACTTGTCCGCAGCCGGGAAACGGGCCGGATTGGCCGGAGCGCGGAGCGGCCTGTTTATGGAACAAATCAGAATCATTAAGGAAATGAGGGAGGCAGATGCAGGTCGAGGCAGAACAGGTAAGTTTATTCGGCCCCGATTCATGGTGTGGGAAAATGTCCCAGGAGCCTTTAGCTCAAACAAGGGAGACGACTTCCGGGCCGTACTCGAAGAAACAATCAGAATCGCGGAACCGGACGCGCCCGACGTTCCATTGCCTGCAAAGGGAAAGTGGCCGCTGGCTGACTGCTGGTACGGGGATGGATGGTCCGTCGCCTACCGAGTTCTCGACGCGCAGTTTTGGGGAGTTCCCCAGCGCCGCCGTAGAATCGCGCTTGTCGCAGATTTTGGAGGACACGCCGCACCCGAAATACTCTTTGTCCGCCAAGGCGTGTGCGGGGATACTGCGGAGAGCGGAGCGGCGGGGGAAGAAACTGCCGCCGGAGCTGGAGGCGGCGCTGGTGAGGCAAGCGCGTATAGGATAGGGGCGTATTACAGCGCCGGGATGCTGCCGGACAACCCGAAAGCCGGGATTATCCCGGTGGAGAAATCAAACACCCTGACGGTATCGGCGGGTTCCCGCTGATATGGGAGCGCCTGAACGGGCCGGGGGCCTGCCTGTGGGCCAGCGAGATAGAAGAATTTCCCATTGCCGTGACCAAGGCGCGGTTTGACGGAAAGAGAAGGTGGTAAGCGGTGAGCTATTGCAAAGACTGTGGCCGGGAAATCGACTGGATGCAGACGGCGGAAGGACGGTATATCCCGGTGGACCCGGACCCGGAATTTGTCATTGAGGGCGACGGGGACGAGAGCTTCTACACCGAGGAAGAGGGCATACTTACCGGGCGGCGGGCGACGCCGGAGGAAGTGCAGACCAGGGAGGCCAAAATCAACACGCCGCTGGGGTTCGTGCCGCATTGGCGGACCTGCCCTTGCAGGGGAGAATTTCGGCAGAAGGGAGGATGAAACCGTGGAGAAGGTCAAGTACATAAAAATCGAAGTGGGACAAGCCAAGAAGCGGCGGTGGGTGAGCCTGCGGACGTGGCTTGCGCGGCTGAACGTCTGGGCCGTGGCGTGGTATGCGTTCCTGATGGTGGCCGGGATTCTGCTGTATAAGCTGGGCGCGGCCTATGCCCTGCGGGAGCGGGGGTATTACGCTGTCGGCGGCGAGGGGCTTGCCCTTTTGCTGCCCGTGTTCTACTACTGCGCGGCGGCAACCATCCGGGACATCGTGCGGGACGTGAAGGACCGGGGGAAATGAGCTGCAAGAGGAAGAAGCGGCCAGCGAGAAAGCCGCCCGCCAATGCCACGGCATGGTGCGCCCTGCATGAACGGCTGATGAACGACGTTTACATACGGCGGCGGGGGTGCGTGATGCGGCGGTGCAAACACCTACACTGGCTGAACGACGAGGGCCGGAAACATGATGGATACCCGGAAAACGGGTCCAAATAAATGAAAAGTGAGGAAAAGAAAATGGTAGACATCAAAGGATTAGACAAGGCGCGGGTCCTGAAAGCGCTGTATGACCACAGCCACGTCCAGGGGCTTGGATTTATGCACGCTGCCGAGGAAGGGACCGTGACGGTGGAGAGCTGCGCTGAACTGCTGGCGAAGCACAGCTATTTCGACTACCTGCACGGGCGAGTGCTGAAAGTGGACCTGTCCGGGGACGAGTTCGACGAGCGCCTGTATGACCGGGATTGCGGCGACGGCGCGGCGCAGAAGGCCGTCGATTCCGTCCGGGCAGAGCGGGAGAACAGCGGGGACGCCGACAAGGGAGAGCCGGAGGGCGGAGAGGACACCGCCGGGAGCGCGGACGGAGAGAAGAAAGAGCTGTCTATGGAAGAAAAGGTGGAGCTGTCGAGAGTTACTATCATCAAAATTTTGGAAATCTTGGAAGAGCTTCCCCCGGATGTGGGCGCAACCACCTGTACGATGCTGAAAACGATGCTGCCGGGGCCGTCGCTGGGCGGTCTGGTTGGGCTGATGATGGGCGGGCCGTTTGAACCGCCGATGGGCGGATTTCTGGGGATGAAAACGTCTGTGCATATCGCGGACGAGCTTGACAGAGCGCCCTTCCCGTTCAAGGGCAGATTCGGATAAAAGAAAACGCCCTGCGTAAGCCTCCTACAGCTTGCGCAGGGCGGACGCCCCGGAGGGCGACCAATCAAGTACGCTATATATTGTACCACACTCCGGGGACAGATACAAGGGGGAAACCATGCGCTGCGGCGCATTTCGGGCTTGTATGGGATAGTAACTTAACGACCACGGGGGAGGTGTTGCCGGTATGCGGACGGTGTACCGGGAAAAGAAGTATACCTGCGGGGAATACCTGGATGTGTATATCTATCCGGTCTTTGAGACGGGAAAGCCGGGCGGAGGGAAGCGGGAGAAAAAGAAGCCCTCTACGAAGGCCCAAAAGAAGCTCAACCAGAGGCACCGGGAAGAAAAGCTGGTCCGTCTCCTTCACGCAAACTTCACGCCGGAGGACCTGGAAATCCATCTGACCTACAAGGGGGAGCAGCCGGGGAGCGACGAGGAAGCCGCCCGTAACCTGCGCAACTACATCCGGCGGATACAACGCCTGCGGAAAAAGATGGGACTGCCGCCCTTGAAATACATAGCTGTCACCGAGCGGGGAAAGCGGGGCGGGCGGTATCACCACCACATCACCGTCAACGGAGGGATAGACCGGGATACCCTGGAAAGCATGTGGGAATATGGCTACGCAAACTCCCGCCGTCTGCAATTCACCGAGGACGGGCTTGCCGGGCTGGGGAACTACATCGTAAAGTCTCCCGTTGGGGGGAAAGCGTGGACGGCCTCTAAAAACCTGGTGGACCCGGAGCCGAGGACGCGGGACGGGCGCATATCCGGGAGCAAGGCGCGGGAGCTGGCTAAAAGCCTGGAGAGCGGAGAGAAATTCGCAAAGTTTGAGCGCCTTTATCCCGGCTATCTTATGTCGGCGGCGGAGGCTTTTCACAACGACGTGAACGGCGGGTGCTACCTGGTGGCACGGTTCTACAGGAAGGACGGGAAGTTTATCCGTCCGAAGCAAAAACCGAAGCAGAGGAAGCGGGAAGGGAGGAAAACAGAATGAGCATGGTAGCGCAAGATGATGAAGGAGCGTTTCAATATCGACATTCAGGAGGTGTAAAAATCGGTGAAGCTGAAAAAGGTTGCGGCGATATGCGCCAAGCAAGGGGCGTACTACCTGTTCGACGAAGTGGAAGAAAATGGAGAGCTTATCCGGCAATGGCTGGGCGACGGGCGTTCCGCCTATCCTCTGTCCGGACTGCCGGTCCTAGACGAAGAAAACTTGTGCGCCATGTTCGACATCACGGAGAAGCGGCGGAAGAAGTGTGTCCTCGCCAGAAAGCCGATGCCGGACGGCATGAGTGTGGAGGACTACGCTAAAGGAGAGCGGGAGCTTTATGACGAGTGGCCCACGGTAGAGCATAACGGGTATGTCCGTTTTTCCTCCAGGCGGCGGACCAACCCCAACCCTAGCCTGTAACCTTCCTCGCCGGTGAATGTCGGGAGATATGCACAGTCGAGGCCCTCAAAGAAGCGGGGCGGAAGCCCCGCAGAGGGTACTTGACTCCATAACGTTTTCCGGGAAGTGACTGCGCTATGGGCATTTCGCCTCTTTACTCCATTCGCCAGTACAGCGAGGAAATTTACAAGGTCGCGGCCTTCAAGAACGGCAGATCTTCCAAGGGAAAAAGGAGGCGGCATGAGCAGAGCAGATAAGCACGGCAGGCATCCATGTATTGAAAGGTATTCAGCAAAAAGCAATCGACAAAACATACAAGTTCCAACGGCTATACCGGAATTTGTACAACCCTGAATTCTATCTGCTGGCCTATCAGAATATTGCCAAATCTCAAGGCAGCATGACGGCGGGCGCGGATGGAATCACCTTGGACGGAATGAGCATGGCGAGAATTGAAGCCATCATTGCGTCCATCAAAGACCGCAGCGATAAGGTAGAATAAGTTTCGCAAAAAGAAAAAGAGACATAGTTTGCAGAGCTCTGGTAGAATGAAGTTGCGACACACCATTCTGAAAGGAGACTGCAAACTATGTCCGAGAAGATTGTACAGCT
>NZ_CATMPS010000054.1:0-10182 GCF_950073225.1 uncultured Oscillibacter sp. | reverse complement strand
ATGGGATTGACCCATCCGGCTGGCTTGTCATGTCATTTTGTTGTGAAAACGCATAAAATATGCCCGCCTCACTTATGCAAGGTGCTATTCTTTCTTGTCTTTTGCAAATTTCTCTTGACTTTTAGGGCCGCCAGCCTTACAGGGCGGGTTGAATTGGCCTGGGAACGGTGCTATAATATGTGAAACATCCATTTGCGGGAGGAAGACGGCCATGAGAGAAATGATCGCCTATTGCGGCCTGGACTGTGAGAAATGCGGCGCGTACCTCGCGACCATCCATGACGACCAGGCGCTGCGAGAGAAAACCGCGAAATTGTGGGCAGAGCTAAACAACGCCCCCATTCTGCCCGAACATATCAACTGCCGGGGCTGCCGGGCCGCGGGAGTGAAAACGGTGTTTTGCGAACAGCTCTGCGAGATCCGTCAATGCGCTTTGAAAAAGGGCGTAACCACATGCGGCGGCTGCCCGGACCTGGAAGAATGCCAAACCCTTAGGATGATTACCGCAGATCGCCCCGACGCTCTGGAAAATTTAAAAGGGGGAGGCTGAAACGCCTCCCCCTTTCCAATTCCTCCTGTTCAAATCCGGGCCCGGATCTCCGCCCCCATGGCCTTGCAGCCCAGGAGCTTCCCGCCCTCGTTCAGAATGTCCCCGCAGCGGAAGCCCGCTTTCAGCGTCCGATCCACCGCGGCTTCCACCGCGCCGGCCTCGGCGCTCATGTCGAAGCTGTAGCGCAGCATCATGGCCGCCGCCAGAATGGTGCCGATGGGGTTGGCCTTGTCCTGCCCGGCGATGTCCGGGGCGGAGCCGTGGATGGGCTCGTAAAGGCCCCTTGTCCCCTCCCCCATGCTGGAGGACGGAATCATGCCGATGGACCCGGTAATCTGGCTGGCCTCGTCGGAGAGGATGTCCCCGAAGAGGTTCTCCGTCACAATCACGTCAAACTGGCTGGGGTCCCGGACCAGCTGCATGGCGGCGTTGTCCACATACATGTGGAGGAGCTCCACGTCCGGGTAGTCCTTCGCCGTTTCCTCCACCGTCTTCCGCCACAGGCGGGAGGTGTCCAGCACGTTGGCCTTGTCAATGGAGGTCACCCGGCCCCGGCGCTTCCGGGCCATGTCAAAGGCCACCCGGGCCACCCGGCGGACCTCGTGCTCACTGTAAGAGCACACGTCCACGGCCTTCTGCTCCCCGTCCACCTGGGAGGTGGTGTGCTCGCCGAAGTACATGCCGCCGATGAGCTCCCGGACCACCACGAAGTCGATGCCCTTCGCCGCGATGTCCGCCCGGAGGGGGCAGGCGGCGGCAAGGTCGGAGAACATCCGGGCGGGCCGGATATTCGTATACAGGCCCATGGCGGAGCGGAGCTTCAAAAGCCCCCGCTCGGGGCGGTTGGCGGAGGGCTGGGCGTCCCACTTGGGGCCCCCCACCGCCCCCAGCAGCACGCTGTCGGAGCGCAGGCAGGTTTCCAGGCTGGAATCCGGCAGGGGCACGCCGAAAGCGTCAATGGCGCAGCCGCCCATGGGGGCCTCCTGATAGGTGAAGGCATGTCCGAATTTCTCCGCCACGGCGTCCAGCACGCCGATGGCCTCGCTTACGATCTCGGGGCCGATTCCGTCGCCCCGGATGACGGCAATGGTCTTGTTCATTTGTCCGCCTTTCCGGCCTTCAAGGAGGCCATAAGCCCGCCCTTTTCGATCATGTCCTTGATAAACGGCGGGAAGGGCTCCGCCTGATAGGTCTCGTGTTTCGTCACGTTGGTGATGACGCCCGTGTCGAAGTCCACCGCCACCTGGTCCCCGTCGGAGATGCCGCCGCTTGCCGCGGGGCACTCCAAAATGGCCAGGCCGATGTTGATGGCGTTCCGGTAAAAAATCCGGGCAAAGGTGGCCGCGATGACGCAGCTCACTCCGCTGGCCTTGATGGCGATGGGGGCGTGCTCCCGGGAGGAGCCGCAGCCGAAGTTGACCCCGGCCACCATCACGTCCCCGGGCTTTACCTTATGGATAAAGTCCTTGTCGATGTCCTCCATGCAGTGGGCGGCCAGCTCCTTGTGGTCCGGGGTGTTCAGATAGCGGGCGGGGATGATGACGTCGGTGTCCACATGATCCCCGTATTTATGGACGGTTCCCTGTACGTTCATGTTCAAACCTCTTTCTCATGCTTCGCAAAATAATCATGAAGATTTCTCTTTTTCCAGCGGTCACACCAACGGCTTAACGGCTTTGCACCGCAGCCGGACATAATCCGCGTACCAGCTTCCATTATGGCACAAAATGCCTTCCAGGTCCGCCGCGGCTGAGCGGATGATTTCCTCGCGGAGATCCGGGCCGATTCCCTCAAAGGGCGCTTTCACAAACATTCGAATCCACTCACAAAGACCATCGCCGCCGTTGAGCCTGGTCGGCCTGTCCAGCAGCAGCGCGGTTCTGACAACAAATCCGCCTTGTTCTAAAAGAGAGGCGTATTCGCCGACCGTTGGGAAATAGAACGGCATCTGATAGGTGAGGTTTCGAGCTTCGAATGCCCTGGCCAGCGCGCCGTGGATGAGGGCGTTGTTTCCATGTCCGCCAAACTCAAAGATAAATTGCCCCTGCGGTTTCAGCGCATCAAACACATGAGCAATCATATCCGCCTGTTTTTCCCGGTCAATCCAGTGGAAAACCGCGTTGGAAAACACGACGTCAAACTGCCTGCCCGTCTGGAAGCTCACCGCGTCCGCCTGAGTGAACCGCAGTTCCGGGTAATGGGTCCGGGCCGCCTGGAGCAGCTCGGCGGACGCGTCGATGCCCTCCGCGTCGCAGCCCCGTTCGGCAAGCTCCTTCGTCAGCGCGCCGCTGCCGCAGCCAAGATCCAGTACCGATAAGTTCTCCCCATCTATCAAGTCCAGCAAGGAACTTCCGTATTGATGGACAAAGGAAAAATCATTGGTATATTTCTCGGCATCCCATTGAATATTCATAATTGATCACAGTTCTTCCGGATGGGCGATGTGCCCCGCGACGCCGGACGCGGCGGCCACGGCGGGAGAGGCCAGGTAGACCTCGCTGTCCACATGGCCCATGCGGCCCACGAAGTTGCGGTTCGTGGTGGAGACGCAGCGCTCCCCGGCGGCCAGAATGCCCATATAGCCGCCCAGGCACGGCCCGCAGGTGGGGGTGGAGACGATGCAGCCCGCGTCCAGGAAAATGTCCGTGAGCCCCCGGCGCATAGCCTCCCGGTAGACGCTCATGGTGGCGGGAATGACGATGCCCCGGACGTCCCGGGCCAGGTGCTTCCCCTTCAAAATGGCGGCGGCGGCCTCCAAATCGGGCAGCTGCCCGTTGGTGCAGGAGCCAATGACAATCTGGTCGATTCGGATGTCCTTCCCCTCCCGGGCGCTGTGGGCGTTCTCGGGGAGATGGGGATAGGCCACGGTGCAGTCCACCTGGGAAAGGTCGATGTCCACGGTGCGCTCGTACTCCGCGTCGCCGTCTGCCTCATAGGCGGTCCAGGGGCGGTTTACCCGGCCCTCCACGTAAGCTTTCGTCACCGCGTCCACAGGGAAAATGCCGTTCTTCGCCCCGGCCTCAATGGCCATGTTGGAGATGGTCAGCCGGTCGTAGATAGAGAGCTCGGCAACGCCGGGCCCGGCAAACTCCAGGGACTGGTACCGGGCTCCGTCCACGCCGATCATGCCGATAAGGGTCAGGATCACGTCCTTGCCGGAGACGAAGGGGCGGAGCTTCCCGGTGAGGTTCACCTTGATGGCGGAGGGCACCTTGAACCAGGTCTCCCCCGCCGCCATGGCGGCGCCCATGTCCGTGGACCCCACGCCGGTGGAGAAGGCCCCCAGGGCTCCGTAGGTGCAGGTGTGAGAGTCCGCGCCGATGACGGCCTCGCCGGGGGCCACCAGGCCCTTTTCCGGCAGCAGGGCGTGCTCGATGCCCATCTCCCCCACGTCGAAGTAGTTGTCGATGTCAAACCGCCGGGCGAAGGCGCGGCACTGCTTGCACTGGGCGGCGGCCTTGATGTCCTTGTTGGGTGCGAAGTGGTCCATTACCAGGGCGATTTTGCTCTTGTCGAACACCTTGTCAAAGCCCGCCGCCTCAAACTCGTTGACCGCCACGGGGGTGGTGATGTCGTTGCCCAGCACCAGGTCCAGCTTCGCCTGAATGAGCTGCCCCGCCCGGACGGAAGGAAGCCCCGCGTGCTTGGCCAGGATTTTCTGCGTCATGGTCATTCCCATTTGTTGTCACGCTCCTTATGAATTCATGAATATCCGCAAGTCCGCTTATGCCCGCTTGGCCCGGTTGACGGCGGACAGGATGGCCCGGAGAGGCGCCAGGTTGATGTTGTGGCTGAGCCCCACGCCCCAGTACTGCTTGCCGGTGCGCCGGTCCTGAAGGAGGATATAGGCCACGCCCTGGGAGTCGGAACCGTCGGTGATGGCGTGGGAGGCGTAGTCCAGGAAGGTGAAGCGGTCGATTTTCTCGCCTTGAATGGCGTTGAAGAAGGCGTCGATGGGGCCGTTGCCCTCGCCGGAGACCTCGAACACCGTGTCCGTGTGGCGGAGGGTCCCCTGGAAGGCCACATGGGAGTGGCCCTCGGCGTCCACAGTCTCCCGGAAGGCGTGCTTGATGAGCTGATAGGGCTGCTTCGCCTCGATATACTCCTGGTGGAACAGCTCGTTGATCCGCTCCGGGGCGACCTCCTTGCCCACTTTGTCCGTCTCCACCTGGACGATGTGGCCGAACTCCGGCTGCATGGACTTGGGCAGGTCGAAGCCGAAGTCGTGCTCCATGATATAGGCCGCGCCGCCCTTGCCGGACTGGGAGTTGATGCGGATGATGGGCTCGTACTCCCGGCCCACGTCGGCGGGGTCGATGGGGAGATACGGGATTTCCCAATACTCCGTGCCGGAGGTCTTCATATACTGGACGCCCTTGTTAATGGCGTCCTGATGGCTGCCGGAGAAGGCCGTAAAGACCAGCTTGCCCACATAGGGCTGGCGGTCGCCCACGGGCATCTTGGTGCACCGCTCGAACATCTCCTTGATTTTGTTGATGTTGGAGAAGTCCAGCTCCGGGTCCACGCCCTGGGTATACATGTTCATGGCCAGGGTCACCATGTCCACGTTTCCGGTGCGCTCCCCGTTGCCGAAGAGGGTGGCCTCCACCCGGTCGGCTCCGGCCAGCAGGCCCATCTCCGTGGTGGCCACGCCGCAGCCCCGGTCATTGTGGGGATGGAGGGAGATGACGGCGCGGTCCCGGCCGGGGAGTTTGCGGATGAAGTATTCCAGCATGTCGGCGAACTGATTGGGCATGCAGTTCTCCACCGTGGTGGGGAGATTCAAAATGACCTTCTTTTCCGGCGTGGCGTGGAGGTGCTCCAGCACCGCCTGGCAGATCTCCACGGCGTAGTCCATCTCCGTGCCCATGAAGGATTCAGGGGAATACTCGAAGCGGAGGTTCATGCCCTCGGCAATCATAGGCTGGGACATCTCATAGATGAGATCGGCGGCGTCGGTGGCGATTTTGGTAATGTCGTCGCAGTCCATGTGGAAAACCACCTTGCGCTGGAGGGTGGAGGTGGAATTGTAAAAATGAAGAATCACATTCTTCGCGCCCCGGATGGCCTCAAAGGTCTTTTTGATGAGGTGTTCCCGGGCCTGGACCAGCACCTGGATGGTCACGTCGCCGGGAATGTGACCGCCCTCGATGAGCTCCCGGCAGATTTCATATTCCGTCTCGCTGGCGGAAGGGAAGCCAATTTCAATCTCCTTCACGCCGATGTCCACCAGCGTGTGGAAATACTCCAGCTTCTCCGCCAGGTTCATGGGGTCAATCAGCGCCTGGTTTCCGTCCCGCAGGTCCACAGAGCACCAAACAGGGGCCTTGGCAATCTTCCGGTCCGGCCAGGTGCGGCCCTGAATGGGCTGGGGCTGGAAGGGAATATACTTTTCAAATCCGGGTTTCATAGCGGTGTCCTCCTTGCAGAATATGGTGTCGGATAGGTCAGGGGACAAGAAAACGCCCCTGACTCCTTCGAGTCAGGGGCGTGTCAATCAACACGCGGTACCACCCTGGTTTAGCCGCCGGTTGCCCAACGGCCCTCACAGCCTCAAACAAGGCTTCGGCCAATAACGAGGCCAGCCGTCTCCGCCTAAACCGCAGTCTCAGCGGAGCCGCTCGAGGGCCAGTGACGTCCTTCCCCTCCGCGCCGCCTCGCAGCAACCGGCGGCTCTCTGAAGCATACGGAAAAGGACTTTCTCCCTGTCATCGCGTTCTGTCATCGCGTTTTGTTGTTTTGCTGTTGGGGTATAAGATACAGGATTTCCGGCGGTTTGTCAATAGAATTTTTTGCGATATCTCCGTCATTTTCGCCAAAAGCGCCGCCACAGGAGGGATACAGGCCCTTTTTCGGTGGAAATTTCCCGGTTTTTTCAGCCCCTTTCCCGGGCAGATTATAAGAAACAGAGATTTTGGAATTGCACTTGACAAGTTTCCTCCAAATCTGTATAATAGCGATGTTGAAGCCATATAACATGGCCCTTAAAGTATCCTGGAGATAGCCGGATACCTCGGAGGGAGGGAAAATATAGATGTCTGAGATCCACGTCAAGGAAAACGAGTCCATCGACAGCGCACTGAAGCGTTTCAAGCGCAGCTGCGCCAAGGCCGGCGTGCTGGCCGAGGTCCGGAAGCGGGAGCACTACGAGAGCCCCAGCGTGAAGCGGCGCAAGAAGTCTGAGGCCGCCCGCAAGAACAAGAAGCGTTATTACTAATCCCCAAAGGGCCGCTGATAAAGCGCGCGAAAGGCGGTTTCCTTATCGGACAGCCCCCGCGCAAGGCCCGAACAGCGCAGTTTTTAAAACCGCACGATTTTTTAATCGTGCGGTTTTTTTATTCGCTCGAAAAAGGGCCCCGCCGTAATAAGGCCGGAAAGAGCCGTGAGGTACGGCCCGGCCGCGGGCGCACGTTACAGCGATGGCGCGGACGGTTTTTCCGCCGGGGAACGAAATCCGGCGGATGAGGCTTCCGCGGCGGTCTTGCGGAATGTACGGGAGAGATATAGAGATATAATGTCGTTCAGCGTCTGCGGGAAACCAAGCGTGTCAGGGAGCGCATCGGCGGCGAGCCGAACCCGCTGACCGGCGTTCTGTACTGCGCCGACTGCGGAGAGAAGATGTACCACAAGAGGGGCAGTACCGGCAGACCCGACCAGCCCCACCATGAGTATGTCTGTTCCAGCTACCGCCACTATTCCCGAAGCTGCACCTGCCACTACATCCGCGTCAGCGTTGTGGAAAGCCTGGTGCTGGAAGCCATACGGCGGGTGAGCGGATATGTGCGGGAGAACGAGGCGGAGTTTATCGAGCGTGTCCGGGAGAAATCCTCATTACAGCAGAAGGCGGCGGTAAAGGAGAGCCGCAAAAAGCTGTCAAAAGCCACGCGGCGGCGGGAGGAAATCAGCGGCTTAATCAAGAAACTTTATGAAGCCTACGCCACGGGGAAGATACCCGAAAACCACTTTTCCGAATTGCTGACCGGCTACGACAACGAGCAGAAAACCCTTGACGGGGAAATCGAGAGGTTACAGGCCGAAATCGACCGCTACAACACCGACAGCGTGAGGGCTGACAAGTTTATCGAACTGGTGAAGCGGCACACCGAGTTTACCGAGTTTTCCGCGTCCCTGCTGAATGAATTTGTGGAGAAAATCATCGTCCACGAGGCCGCCAAAGTGAACGGGGTGCGGGAGCAGGAGGTTGAAATCTATCTGAACTTTATCGGCAAATTCGACCTGCCCGAACAGGAGGAACAGCCGGAGGAAACGCCGGTAAGAAAGAGCAAGAAAAAGCGCCGCCACGAAATGACGGAGGAACAGCGGGCGGCTTTGCGTGAGCGGGACAAGGTACGCTATGCCCGAAAGGTAGCCGCCAGGAAAGCCGCCGAGGAAGCACAGCGGGCGGCAATTCTGAAAGGCACAGTCTACGAAATCAGGCCGCAGGAAGCCGGAGCCGCCCATGCCGCCATCTGAACCCCACCGAGCCGCCATGCTGAAAAAGAGTGTGGCGGCTTTTCCATTCCTATCCATTCCAGACCGAAAAACCGAAAGGAGATTTTAACAAATGGCAAAGACCAAAATTGAGAAAATCGCAAGCATCGAGGAAGAAATCCGCCAGCTTGAAAACAAGAAAAAGCGGCTTATCCAGGAGCAGAAAGAGCAGGAGCGCAAGGACAGGACGAACCGCCTCTGCAAGCGCATGGGGTTTATCGAGAAGCTGCTGCCCGGCACCATCCCGCTGACCGAGGAGCAGTTCAAGACCTTTGTGGAGCAGGCCATCGCCACCGACCACAGCCGCTGCGTACTGGACGGCTTGACCGCCCAGTACGCCGCCACAGCCCCCGCACAGGGCGCGGAACCGGCGGGGAGGGGTAACACCCAGCCCGCCGCCAAAACCGCCCAGACAGCGCAGGAGGACGGCGCAGGCGGGAGCGCGGCGCAAGGGTAATGAGCTTGCGGAGCGAGGCCGGGAGGGGTACAACCCTGCCCCCGGCCTCGTTGGATTGTGGGGGGTGTTCAACAGGAGATTGTGTTATAATTTTGGGTTACTTTGCTTCTTTGCCGCAAAGCAATTAATTCAGATGTATCACTCAATAAGACCATATCCCCAGTGAAAGTTTCTAAAAACCATTCAACTATCAACCGAAGATTTGCAACCCCACAGTCCCATTTTTCTTGGTATATCTCTATGTCAATATCCAGGTTTAGACTAACATCAAATTCCTTTTCAATACATTCAAATGACGGAACATTCTTAGTCAAGATATACGCATAGAAATTTTTACAGCCTATGTATATGGAATCATCGTCTTTCGTTTGCCGCATTTGGACATCAATTTTACTCTGTATATACTTCAATAGTTGAGACAAAAATTGACTTGTATTATTAACCTGAATGAAAAGTTCTATGATATTTTCTCCTTTCGGTTTTTAACGCTCAAATTGAGAGACAATGTACTTTCCCCACCGCCCAGCCTGCGTGACCGAGGTACGCATGGGCAACACCGGCCTCACCGTTTTCGTTTACATCAAATAAAACAATTCGGTTTAACGGGCAGTTTGCTTTTTCATGGATAAATGTGTATACGTCTTAATAGGGCATTTGTTAATACGAACAAAACACATAACAAGGCTGCTGATAGAAAAGTTATTGCAAGCAAAAATAGTAAAGCTGCCTTTTTGCGCTCTTTGTCCATACCCTTTTGCGTATTTATTGAATATGCTTCGGCTGATGAAAAAGCATAGATTGCATATAACTGACGTTCAGTACGCACATTCAATTTTTGAGAACGTGGATATACAATTTTTATGAAATCCCCAACATGAAAGTCGCGCTCACAGTTTTTATCTTTTATGTAAAAGTTAGGGTAAGAAAAATGTTCAAATTTTGTTTTCGTCCTTGATGAAAGAACCGGCCCAATCGTATATATGTTTTTAAATTTTTCTGAAACACATCCTGTTTCAACCAAAAAGTTACCAGAGAAAAGCCGTACTATTTCTTCTCCATATCGCCCTGCATCTACGCAGGCTATAATAGCAAATATAATAAAACCTAAAGGTATTACTAATGCAAATATCATTTGCGGTCGAGCAGGGATTGATTTAGATATAACATACACAGAGGGGAAAATGACAACAAAACAGTATTCTCCAATTCCAGCAACGCGCAGAATGAAAAAGCAAATGTGTTGGAGCAGAAAATTCTTATAACTGGATTTATAAGAAAGTCGTTTTGTATCTTTGCCCATCATCCCACCCCCCTGACATTACCTACAACTTAAATGGCATATCCAGTTTACCACAACAGCCGCAATTTTTCCATCATCGTCCATCAAAGAATTTCAAAACATCAGCCTCGCTCCTGCCAAAACTGGCAGGGGCGTTTTTCGTTGCAACCGCCGCCAAGACCGCCCACACAGCGCAGGAGGACGGCACAAGCGAAGACAAAGACGGGGGCGGGGCGCAAGGGTAACGGGCTTGCGCCCCGTCCCCTGCCCCCAGCAAGGGCGCATTATCCGAGGAGAAAAATAATCCGAGAAGAGGAGCGAAAAGCCAGTAAAATCAAGGCTTTCAGCAAAAACTTCTCGGATTATTTTCAAGCGCAATTCATTTCAAAAAATCTGTGGGAGAGG
>NZ_CATMPS010000053.1:0-10907 GCF_950073225.1 uncultured Oscillibacter sp. | reverse complement strand
CTGTGTATTTCATGTGCCCGCCCCCTGAAAATCAATCTCGTTTTCAGGGCCTTGCCGCACATTTTTTTGCCTTTGTCAAGGCTTTTTTTCTTTCTTTTGGAATTTATTGGTTAACTTAATGGCATTGCTCAAATTGAGACGCATTTCCTCAGAACTGAAAACAGCCTCTCGGCATGGCCGGAGGCTTGCTGAGGTATTGGGTAAAGGAATTGCGGAGGAAATGCTGATGCTAAAACCACGTCAAGTTGTCGCCAAAACCGTGGGGATAGCCGTATGCCATTGCCGCCTTGCACTCGTATTCGTTATGATGCGTTCTGAACATCTGCGCGGAACAATCCTGAGCGGCATCCATGAGGGCCTTCTTTTTCTGTCCCAGCATGAAGAAGAAGGAGATCCGCACCCTCTTCCACCAGCACCCGGACCTTTACGAGTGTGCCATCGCCATCGATGACGGCGCAAGGCCCAACCTGACCTCCATCAATGGTCTGGGCCGGAGCTGGGCCTGGCAGGACTTCGTGGAGGCGGATAAGAACCAGACCGCCATGTGCTGGATGTTCCCGGAGCATGACCTCCCCTGCAACTGTCACGACGGAGGCTAAACCAAAAGACTTGCCTAAAGCCTTGTTGGGATGAGCTATAAAAAAAGAACCGGACAAAATTACCGCACCGCAGCAACCTCGTCCGGTTTCTCCTGCCATCTTCCAGAGGTGGTCAACCCATGGTCAGGAAAGCATCCTGTATCCAGAACTCAATAAAATTCCGAAATATATTTTTCTACATCTTCCCGGCTCCCCTGGAAGGGACCGGGGGTCTCCATTTTCAGGGAAACCAGGGCCGTGCAGTACAGCAGAGCCTCTTCTACGCCCGCCCGCTGGCGCTCGGTGATGTACCCGGCGAAGGTGGTATCCCCCCGGCCTGTCCGGCCGGAGAGATTCCGGGCCTTGATGGGGCAGGTGTAAATCCGCTCCCCGTCGTAGGCCAGCACCTCCGTGTTGTGGGTGATGAGGACTTCTTTCGCGCCCCAGCTGTGAAGCAGCTTCGCCGCCTCCGCCCGGTCCGTCAGGCCGGTGAGAATCTCCGCCTCGGCGGCGTCGGTCTTCAGATAGTCGATGCAGGGCAGGTACTCCCGCTTCTCCGCCCAGTCGTGGAAGGCCATGGTCTTGTCCGGCTCCACATGCCGCAGAAGGCACTGGACGTCCACGGCCACTTTGCCATGCTCCGCTGCCTCGGCAAAGAGGGCGCCGTCAAAGTCGCCGTAGACCAGGCCCGCGAAGTGGTAGATCTTCGCCTCGATGTCCGGCAGCTCGTCGAAGCGGAAGGGATCGCACACGCCCATGGAGGTGCAGGAGCGCTTCTCCTTGTCGGCGGTGAAATACTGGTTCCGGATGGAGCAGGTGGCGGCGGAGGGCTTCCAGAAGAGGTCGGCGCCGGACCCGGCGAAGCGGGCCTCAACGTCGGCGTCGGCAGGGTTCAGCTTAGTGAACAGGGCCGTCCGATTTCCGCTTTTCGCAGCGGCGAAACCGGAGGCCACCACGGCTCCGCCGACTTCTTTCCGCTCGTTGCCCTGATAGTCGATGTTGTGGTCCAGGGACACAGGCCCAATAATTAGGGTGTCGTATTGCTTTTCCATTTTGTCACTCTTTCCATCTGTGTCTTATTATTCGGAGGAATAGGGGAGGAGCGGGATTTTTGACCGCTCCCCCTTTCTGCCGCATGATGGAGAACTGCGGAGAGGGTTAATTTACAGAGGAAGGACTCCAATCATCTGTAGCCAAAGAACTGCCAAGTACGGAGTTTCGTTCAGTAGCGGAAATCGTCAGAAGGCCGTCTTGATCCACATAAGTCCCCGCTCCATACCGGAAATGTACTCCCATCATTCCAGGAAGACCGCCCTTACTAACCATGTGAATGCTTTCGAGAGGTTCTCCTATTGTCCAAGTCTCCGCATTCAATTTGTAGAGGTACGCATAGTCCGCGAACGTAGCGCCTTCGGAAGGAGACCACAAGCCGATCATGTAAATGTCATTGGTCTCCTCTTCCGTAATGAGTCCAAATCCCTGAAAATCTTTGTTGCAGGGGAAAGACCCAACCTCAGTGAACGATGCCGCCTCTATTCCGTCCGCGGCAGGGGCTCGATAAACATGGTAAACGCTGTTCTCGTTATCCAAGTGCGCGACAACCAGAACATAGTATTCTGTTCCGTCGGCGTCTTTGTACGACGTAATGCCCAGCGCCCCCGCTTTATGATTTACGGACAAGTCAAACCGCTCAACTCTTCGCAGCTCTCCCACTGCCAGAGTTCGGAGATCATAGAGCGCGACATGTGCTGAGGACTCATGCTCGGAAGGCACGAAAACGTAATCTCCGATCACTTGGATGCCACCCGGATGCCGCCATCCTTCCAGGTATGTTTTGAATCCCCACTTCTCGTCTCCCTGTTTTGGACCGGCAACAATATGAGCGTAAGGAGCAGTGCTGACACTATGAGTTAAAATCACATAGGGAAAATTGTTTTTGTTATTGTAAAGACTGTATCCCTGAATGTGGTTGACAGAAGGATCATAGCTCCCAGGGAAGCCTTCCAAATTACATTGGGTCCCGTCAATCGGCAGTCTATGAAAAGCTGACTGAACATCTGACACTTTGTAGGAATACTCCCTTGCCGGTTCGGCCACCGCAATGGACTCCAGAGAGACCACGTTGACGCCGTTACCACTTCCGCCTCTCAGAAATGAAGCAAACACTGTTTCACCGGACGGCGTGCGGCCGAAGGTCAGCAGTGTATCCGGCCCGTCGCTGTCCTTTGTATGCTGGCCGGTAAGCTGCGCAAACCACCAGTTATTGCTAAAGCCCGTGCTTCCCTGCGCAAACGCAATGCCTGGAAACGTCACAGAGAGTCCTTGCGGATATTCATTTGATGTCACCACAAGGGACAGATCTCCAACAAACGCAAAGTTCAGCTTTCCCGCAGTCTGATCAAAGGTCGTGCGGTCACCATTGATGGATGGATCGTTGTAACCAGAGAACTTACTATTGAACCATTCCGCTACAGCAGCTGAGCCGCTGCGGCCAACTTCAAAGATAAACTCTCCGTCCTCTAACATATGCACCTGGCCGATCTGGTTTTTGCCGTCAGGATCTTGCCCGCCAGTAATGCTGAACTCATTCACAACAAAGGAACCGCTGGTAATTGCCAGCCCTTTGGCTGCAGTAAGTTCCACCGCGTTTTGACGGTAAGTCATGTACGTAGAGGCATCTTCGGCGTTTGCTGTCATCATCAAGATCATGACAGCAAATACCAGACATAGCAGCTTCTTACCACATTGTTTCATAGAACAGCATTCCTCCTGTAATTATTTTGCTTTAGCACTCCTGGACTTGTAGTTTTTCCAGGCGAACAGCAGCACGGAACCCACCGCGATGAGAATGAAGGCGCAGCTGATGGGCCGGGTGAAGAAGATCTTGAAGCTGCCCTCGGAGATGACCATGGCCCGCCGGAAGTTTTTCTCCGCCAGGGGGCCCAGGACAATCCCCAGCAGGATGGGCACCAGCTGGAAGTCCATGCGCCGCAGGAAGTAGGCTACAATACCGAAAATCAGAATGATGAAGATATCATAGACCCGGTTGTTGGTGGAGTAGGCCCCGGCGATGCAGAAGGTCATAACGATGGGGGCCAAAATCTCATAGGGGAGCCGGGTGATGTGGGCGTAGAACCGGGTGAAGCCGCTGCCGATGATGTACATGAAGACGTTCACCACAATCAGGCCCAGCATGATGGCGTAGAGGATGTTCCCCTGCTCGGCGAAGAGCGTGGGTCCCGGCACCATGCCATGGAGCATGAACGCGCCCATGAGGATGGCCGTGGCCCCGTCGCCGGGGACGCCCAGGGTCAGCATGGGAATCATGGTGGCTCCGCAGGCGCCGTTGTTGGCGGACTCGGAGGCCGCCACACCCTCGATCTCGCCGTGGCCGAAGGTCTCCGGGTGCTTGGAGGACTGCTTGGTCTGATTATAGGAGATGAAAGCCGCCAGCCCCCCGCCGGTGCCCGGCGTCGCGCCGATGATGACGCCGATGAGGGAGCCCAGTCCAATGGGCTTCCAGCAGCGGCGGTATTCGTCCTTCGTGATTTTGTCCTTGGTGATAGCGCTGGCGCTGATGGATTTGTGGTCCGTTTTCGGGTTGTATTTGGACTTCATCAGGATTTCGGAAATGGCGAACATGCCGATGAGGGCGATGATGAGGTCGATGCCCGCCATGAGCTTCCGCTGCCCGAAGATGAACCGGGCGGTGCCGCTGATGTTGTCCACGCCCACTGTGGCCATAAACAGGCCGATGCAGGCCCCGATGAGCCCCTTGAAAATGCTGTTGTTGGAGACGCCCGCGATGACGGACAGGCCGAAGACCGCCAGGGCGAAATACTCCGCCGGGCCGAAGAGCAGGGTGATCTTGGCAATCAGCGGGGCCAGGAACAGCAGGGCGAAGGCGCTGATGAGCCCGCCGATGGTGGAGGCGAACAGCGCCATTTGCAGGGCCTTGAACGCCTGGCCCTTCACCGTCATGGGATAGCCGTCAAAGAGCGTCGCCGCGTTGGCGGAGGTTCCGGGTGTGTTGATGAGAATGGCCGTGATGGACCCGCCATAGGTGCCGCCGCAGTAAATGGCCAGCAGCATCAGAATCGCCATGGTGGGGTCCATGCCGTAGGTCAGGGGGATGCAGAGGATGATGCCAAGGTCCGAGGTCAGGCCGGGGATGGCCCCCACCACGATGCCGATGGCAAGGCCCAGGGGAATGACCAGCAGGTTCTGCCACTGCATCAGGATGCTCAGTCCGCCTAAAAATTGTTCCATAAGCGTTCTCCTTTCTTGTCAGGGCAGAGAGACATGGAGCAGCACCTTGAACACGTAGTACACGATGCCCACCATGGCCAGGGGGATGGCGTAGTAATACCACTTCCGGGCGCCGTAGTAGAGCATCACCGCCAGGACCAGCAGCACCGTGGAAACCACGAAGCCCAGGGGCTGGATGATGAGGCAGTAGGCCACCAGGAAGAGGCAGTAGACGATGGAGCGCAGCTCCTTTTTAAAAGCGCCGGAGCGGAAGGAGTCCGCGGTAATCACCAGTTCCTTCTTCTCCCTGGCGAACAGGCCCTCCAGAAGCAGGCCGATGGCGAAGATGAACATGCCGCCGATGGCGATTCGGGGCAGGGTCTGGGCGTTGACCGCTCCTTTTTCCATGGTCTGGATCTGGGAGGGAATCAGCAGCCACAGCACCGCGCCCACGACGGCAAACACCGCGCCGGAGATGATTTCCGTGTTGTATCTGAGTTTCATCGCGTTCACCTCATTTTGAGAGTGGACGCCCCACATCCTTGCCGGGACATGGGGCGCCGTGAAATCACTGGACCAGAGGGATGTACTTGGCCATGGCCTCAGTCTGAGAGGCCACCATGCCCAGGATCTCGGAGGAGTCGGCCTCCCAGGCGGCCATGCCCATGTCGGCCATGAACTTCTGGAAGTCGGGCTCGGCGTAGACCTTCAGCACGAAGTCCCGGAGGATCTCCTGCTTCTCCGCGTCCACGGTGGAGCGGACGGCAAAGTAGTCCATGCCGGTGAACTCGATGTCGATGCCCTGGTCCTTGAAGGAGGGGATGTGGCCGATGCCTTCCACGTCCAGCCCCTCGGGGATGAAGGTGCCAAGGCAGTTCAGCTCGCCGTTGATGACATAGTCCCGATAGGTCGGGGGAGAGCCGATGGCCACGTCCACATGTCCGCCCACCAGGGCGTTGATGGCCTCCTGTCCGCCGTCATAGGGAACCGCCTCGGAGGCGATGCCCAGAGTGGCGAACAGGGCGGAAATCATGGTGAAGCTGTCGTTTCCGGGGCCGCCGGTGGTGGCGTACTTCACCGTGTGTCCGGAGTTGGCGTAGTCGATCAGGCCCTGGATATCCGTGATGCCGCTGGAAGCCTGGGTCAGGATGACGAACTCCGTGATGCGGATGCCCACCAGAGGGGTGATATCCTCAATGGTGTAGTCCACGCTGATGAAGCTGGGGGTCAGGGAGAACAGGGGGCCGTTGCAGCAGAAGAGGGTGTAGCCGTCGTCCGCCGCCTCCAGGAAGTCGTTCATGCCGATGGTGCCGGAGCCTCCGGTGTGGTTTTCCACGATCATGGGCACGCCCAGGAACTTGTCGCTGTAAGAGGCGATCTGCCGGGTGATAACGTCCGGGCCGCCGCCCAGGCTCCAGGGCTGGATGATCTTGATCTCCTTCTCGGGCCACTTGGCGTCGCTGGAGGAGGAGCCGCCGCTGGGCTGGCTGCTCTGGGCGGGCTGGCTGCCGCTGTCGGAGTCTTTAGACCCGCCGGAACCTCCGCAGGCCGCAAGGCTCAGGACCATCAGAAGAGCCAGGGCGAGAGACATCAATTTCTTCATCGTTCATTCTCCTTTTCATTTGTTTTAATAAATTTCGGCGTAATGACGCCGGAATCTATTTCAAGGGTGATTGCCTGGAACCCGTCAGGCTGTGAGAAATAAGGGGGATAGCTCCGCTCATCGGAAAAGAGGAACTTGGGCGGATGAGGGGCCCGCCACTGGGTCAGGCGCTTGTAAACCTCCGCGTTGGCGCTGTTGTAGCGGCGGTCGGAACTGGCGGTGGTGATGACATACTCCAACGGCATATCCTTCATAAATTGTTCTGAAATCGAGTCAATTTGCCCGTGATGCGGCAATTTGAGAACGTTCCCATTTTTAAGAAAAAAAGAAGGAACCTCATCCCACTCCCTGGGGCAGCTGTCCGCCGCCGACAGGAAAACGACTTCTCCCATCTCGAACCGGAGCAGGGTGCTGGTATGGTTGGACGTGGCGTCCAGCTTTGTCAGGAGCTCCGTGACCGCGGCCTCCTGGTCTGCCGAGGCATAGGCTGCTTCCATCAGTTCCATGTACTCGTGAATCCTCCGGGCTTTGGGTGCCAGGACCTGGGCGGTGAGTTCTGAGCCCAGGCGGAGGGTGTCTCCTGGTCCAACGACGGTAATAGCTGTTCCGGTTTCCCCTGCCCGCAGGAGAATCCGGCGGTAGGCGTTCAAGGCGTTGGTATACAGGGGAACGCTTCGAAAAGCGTCCGGCGCCGGTTGGAGCTCACAGCCCCGCAAGAACGGCTCCACAGGATACGGAACATACAGCTGTTTTACAGAGCACATTTCGAATATAGGTTCCAGGCCGCAGACGTGGTCCTCGTGAATGTGGGAGATCAGCACGGTGTCCAGTTCCGTGACGCCCTCCCGCCGCAGATAGTCCGCCGCCCGGATGCGGTAGGGGTCTTCTCCAAATTCCGACTCCAAGGCGCTTCCCCCATCCAGCAGGGCGGTAAAACCGTCGGCTCCCTGGAACAGGATGGCGTCGCCATAGCCCACGTTGATGATGGTGATCTGCATCGCTTCACCTCTTTTCTGTTTTAAATTATTCCAAAAGGAATTTTTCGCGCTAGCTGGAGCTTCGCACGACCAATTCCGTGGGAATCACGATCCTTGTCTGGGTAAAGGGTATGCCTTCAATTAAATCAAACAACTTTTCCGTAGCCAAGCGTCCCATCTGATCCATATCGATGCGGACCGTGGTCAGCTCCGGCTCCACGACGCGGCTGACAGAGCTGTCATCAAATCCGACGATAGCCACATCTTCCGGGATACGCAGTCCGGCCCGGATCACCGCCTTCATCGCCCCTGCCGCCACCGTGTCGTTGGTGCAGAACACGGCGGTGGGCCGCTCTTCCAGCTCCAGCAGACGGGTCATGGCCCGCTCTCCCGCCTCCAGCGAGGGCTCAAACTCCAGGACATATCGGGAATCGACCTCCAGGCCCCGCCGGGCCAGAGTGTCCGCATACCCTTTATAGCGGGCCTCGTTGACCTGGGGAGAGAACCGCCCGGCCAGGAGGCCGATTTTCCGGTGTCCCCGCTCATACAGGTGGTCCACGGCGCTCACCGCACCTTCGTAATGGCTGGTGGTGATGCACAAGAGGTCCTCCATGTCCAGGATGTTGTTCAGCAGCACCACGGGAATCTTCTGCTCCCGGAGCCTGCCGATAATTGTCTCGCTGGCCTCGCCCACAAAGATGACGCCGTCCATCTGCTTTTTGATATAGACTTCACCGTTGGGAAGCAGCACGTCCTGATTGGTCACCACGAATACGCTGTAATTCCGGCGGGCGCTCTCCCGCATGACTGCCTCCAGAATGGGGGAATAGAACGGATTCAGCACAGCCGGAGACTGCTTTTCGTTGATAATGAAAGCGATGTTCTCCGTCTGCTGCCGGACCATGGCCCTGGCGATGGCGTTGGGGGTATAATTCAGGCTTTTTGCCGCGGCGTATATTTTGAGTTTAGCTTTCTCACTCACGCTGTCCGGCTCGGCATAGGCGCGGGAAACGGTGGTCTTCGAATAGCCGCATTTCTTCGCTACGTCAATGATGGTGGACCCCATATGGCCTCCCGCTGGGAACGTTCCCATTTGATCTTGATATAAGGATACTCTATCTTTTGGAAAAAAGTCAATAGCAACTTGCCTCCCCAACAAATTTTTGGGGGATATTCCAAAATTAGCCATTCTTTTTTGTAAATTGCCTTAGAGTCTGTTTTAAAACTTAGATATTGTGTGTAAAGTGCTAAGATGGTAAAATAAAGCATATGAAAGGACATGAAATAAGCGAAAAACAGAGGAATAGGATCAAGGTTAAGTTTCCGCCCGAAAAAAAGCCACAAGTAGGACGGCCGGGAAAAAGCAACCGGGAAATGCTTAACGCAATCCTGTATTGGCTGAACACCGGAATACCATGGCGGGATCTGCCAGAGCGGTTCGGGCCATGGCAAAGTGTATACAGCCGGTTCCATGCCTAGACAAAAGCTGGAGTGTGGGAAGATATCCTCACAGCCCTGATTGAGCAAGAATTGGTGGACGAAACAACGCTGATGCTGGACAGCTCCACGATCAAAGTCCATCAGCATGCCAGCGGGGTCAAAAAAGGGGATATCACGAGGAAACCGGGCGGAGCAGGGGAGGCTTGACCACGAAAGTCCATGCGGCAGCGGATGGACTTGGAAATCCATTGCGCTTTTTGCTCTCCAGTGGGAACCGAAACGATATCTGTATGGCACAGGCTCTGTTGGAGCCTTTTGATTTGAATGGCAAACTCATACTGGCAGATAAAGGCTATGACAGCGATAAGTTTGTACGTTGGTTGGAGGAACGGGGCGGAATTGTAGTAATTCCAAGCCGTAACATTGCCAAGCATCCCAGAAAGACTGATTGGCATACTTACAAAGAACGCCATCTGGTTGAAAATCTCTTCCTCAAGCTCAAAAACAACCGCCGCTTTGCCACCAGATATGAGAAGAAAGCTCTCTATTTCCGGGCTGTTGTCTGCCTTGCCTGTACCTTGTCTGGTTACTTTGACGGTTTTAAAACAGACTTTTCCCACTTGCGCTTCTTTCGATTTTGCGGTATGTTGTGTGTAGTAGTTGAATCCGTCTGTAGTATATTCGGAGACATTCAACTTTGTTTAAATATAATAAATATAGGCCGTTGAATTTGTGCTTTATGACAATTTCATAGAGCGCTGTAAAGAAAAAGGCGTTACGCCCTCTGCCGTCATGCGAACAATTGGGCGAAACAAATCGAGTGCATCATATTGGAAGAAAGGAACCATACCGTCAAGCGATACACTTCAAAAGGCAGCAGACTATTTCGGGGTATCGGTTGACTGTTTGCTTGATATAAATCCGCTGCCATTGAAGGAGGCGCGGTTAGAGACAGGGCGAAGGGTTACACCAGAATCAGACCATCAGGGATTTCCGGCGACGTGAGCTTTGCGCAAGCCTATGAAACTGCAAAGGACAAGGGCGAGGCCGTTGCCCCCGCTGGTCCGGCGAACCCATGCACGTCGGCGTGCGCTGGTTTGAAGAGGTACAGGCCATGGATACCCTGGCGGAAATCGCCAAGTATCCCGGGTCTGTTCTGGCGGTCCACGGCGTGGACGACAGCACCCTCCCGCCGGAGTCTGCGGAGCAGATCGTGAAAACGTCTCCCAACAGCGCGTCTCGGACGCATATGGTGGAAAACTGTGCGCATACGTTTAATGCCTTCACAGAGGACACCGCCACCATGGACGGCATGATTGCGGTGACAGGCGAGTATTTCCTGAAGCACCTGGGCTGATTTTACAGCTGCGAGAGTATAGGAAAGCGGCCCCTTTCGGTTCTGCCGGAAGGGGCCGCATTGTCGCTGCAGGCATTTGCGCACATAGGGATTCCAGCCGCCACAGCGGCGGAAAAGATGAATCGCGGTTGACAGGCGTTGTTGCCTCGTCAAGGCCGGGAAATCCTAAACTTGCTCCAAGGGCAGAGGCAAAAGCCCTGACCACAGCAATGGCTCCTTTTATGAATTATAAAGTCAAAGCTGATGGTGAAAAATAGAGTGATTAGCGCAAATAGCAGGAGCCTGGGGCCGCCAGCAGCTTCACGGCCTTGTCCAGCCCACAGGTTATATCCCCGCATATCTCGTCCACGGAATAGTAGATATAAACCCGCCTGGCGTCATTGTACCTGCTGTTTCTGGCGGACAGGCTCATGTGGTCCAGCAGCATCCCATACAGCAGCTTGGCATCCTTCGAGACATGCTTGAACTTGGGGGCTGCAATCAACTGACGGGGAATTTTGAAAAAGACGAATTCCTCCGATTCATCGTCGCAGAGATAATCGGACAAACGATTTCCGGCATGGTCAGGACTTCCTTTTGCGGTTTGAGTTTTCGTATTTTTTCAATTTGGCATAATGACGATTAAAAAAGCAGACGGATTCAGTGAAAAAATGAAAATAAAAGAAGAATTCCATCCTGAAATGTGGTATAATTTAATCACCACA
>NZ_CATMPS010000052.1:0-12680 GCF_950073225.1 uncultured Oscillibacter sp. | reverse complement strand
CGGGCTGATCCTCTGCGCAAGCAAGGACGACGCGGTGGTAGAATATGCGTTGAGTCGCACGATGTCTCCTACCCTGGTCGCTGACTATACGCTCTATCTTCCGGACAAAAAAGTCCTTCAGGACAAGCTGCGTGAATTGGCAGAGGTTGTTTTGGACACCAAAAATCAGGATGATTTGGAGTAGTTATTATTCGTAAGGATCGGCGAAGGGTGGCCTTTGCTAAGGCTGAAGCATTAACTATGGTCTGTATGAAAAATCGATTTTGGACTCTTATTGCATGATAAGTTGACAGATTACACCAAGGGAGTAGTCTGTCAACTTTTTTATATTGAACATACAAAACCTGTTCTCTCGACACAGAAACGCTCATCAATCTCTATGCTGCCTTTGCAAAAGCAGAAAGCGGCCCCGATCGAAAGGTTGCAGGCTCTACCAGCAAACCGAGGACTCCCGCCGGTTTTACCGGCGGGAGCCCTTTCTCTATCTGTTCGGAATGACGGCCACGCTCAGTCGCCCAGCCGGACGACCAGCATGGAAGCGCCCGAGGCGCCGCTGGCCAGCTGGACACTGTCCACGCCGGGGATGCTGGGGGTCGTGGAGTATGCCTGAAGCTCGATCGTGGTGCGCTCCGGCAGGGCCAGTGTGATCGTGCATTCAAACTGCCGGGCGCCCACCGTGGGGGCGATGACGCCCTCATAGTCGTCGACGCTGGAGATCAACAGCCGAGTCCCCACCGGCTGAACGGAGGGGACGCTGAGGGTCACACGGTAGGAGATCTGATAGGTGCCCGCCTTCTGCGGGCAGAACACCGACTTTCCCCCGAGCATCGAGCTTGAGTCGCCCAGGAAGAGCTCCGGGCAGACGACCGACACATCCGGAAAGCCGATGAAATCATCGTCGCCGAGGCCGATGCTGTTGCCCCGGGTGTTGGCGGCGTAGGAGGCGATGGCCGTGGGGTTGGGTCCCGGGGCCCCGGTGGGGCCGGTGGGGCCGGCGGGCCCTTCCGCTCCGTCGGGGCCGTCGGTGCCGGCCTCGCCCTCGGCAGGGCCCTCGGGACCCTCGGGGCCCTCGGGACCCTCGGGGCCCTCGGGACCCTCGGGGCCCTCGGGGCCCTCGGCGCCCATGGGGCCCTCGGGACCGGGGAGTGTGGGGGCCTTCAGCACCGCGCCCAGTTTGGATGTCAGCGCCATCTGCTGCTCCATAATGCCGGACAGGGTGTCCTTCACGCTTTTGTTGACCTGCATCACCTCGTCCAGGGAGGCCGCCTCGTCCAGACCGGGCATGGTGCCCAGGACGTATTGCAGCTTTTCGCCCTCGACGTTGAGGAGGTGGCTCAGGCTCAGCTCCTCGGCGGCGATGGAGGAGATGATCTCATTGAGGCTGCCTTCTCGGGTCAGCGGGGGATCATTCTTGGGGAATGTGGGCATTGACATAAAATACCCCTCCTTAGCTCAGACGGACCATGGACAGGGAGGCCCCGATGGAATTGGGCAGCAGAGTCACCAAGCCCGCGTAACCGTACACCTGCAGGGAAACCTTGGCCCCCGCCGCCAGATCCACCAGGAAATCGTTGGACAGGCGGCTCAAAGGTGCCGTCTGCGGCATGACGTTGGAGGCTTCGATTTCCGTACCGTCGACCATCAGCCGGGCGCCGAGGGTCAGGGGCGTGACGGAGTTGATATTATAGGAAACCCGATACCGTCCGGCCTCCGCCACGGTGAAGGTGTCGTTTGCCCCGTTGACCGTGATGTCGGGGGAAATTGTTTGGAGAGACTGCTTTAAAAGCAGTCCCTCCTACCTCTTCCTATAATTTTTTACTAGACATAAATCGGGTAAATCAACGGTGCGTGGACATCCATAACAGAACTGCAATTGACCGTAATGTTCCGGAAGGTGTTTCGGTTCTCACAGCAGAGCAGATAGGAGTAGACTACCAGCGCACCGGGTGACAGACCCAGCAGGAATATCTCGTTGGGTAGTTGGAAGTAGTTCTTGACTGGATCACGCTTTCCCGGTTTAGGTTTCTATAAGTAATAGGGGGCAGCTAAGGCTCCGCGTTGCATGAGGACCGACCGGGCGCGACAGGCGAAAAACTTTGTTGCACTTTCCGGGTTTGGGTTTCCTTATGTAATAGGGGGCAGCTAAGGCTCCGCATTGCATGAGGACCGACCGGGCGCGACAGGCGAAAAATCTTTGTTGCGCTTTCCGAGTTTGGGTTTCCTTATGTAATAGGGGCAGCTAAGGCTCCGTGTTGCATGAGGACCGACCGGGCGCGACAGGCGAAAAAACTTTGTTGCACTTTCCGGGTTCAGGTTTCCTTATGTAATAGGGGACAGCTAAAGCTTCGCATTACAAGAGAACAGCCTAACCGCAATCAAGGCAATCTTTTTGTGTTGCTCTTTCCGGTTCTGGGGTTCTTTAGTAATTGGGGAAGTGATCGCCCCAGGCTACGTATGAGAAAGAGGTGAGTCCCATGCAGACGTAAGCGGGCGCTCCGCCGCCGGGATGCGTCCAAAACCCGTGAGAACAAGCAACGATAAGGGCGTTCCGCAGAGGACGCGGCGGAGGCCCTTGCGCTGAATGTCAAGTAAGGAGTGCCATATGAAAGAACGCAAACGCATCGGTACATTTTGGGGCGGGTTCGCCACGGCTCTGGCCCTGAGCGCCTGCCTCACCACCGCCCTGGCCGCCTCTGGCACGGTAAGCTATAACTTTGCCAATGTGGCCCTGGACGGAACGCAGAAAATCACGGCGGGCCAGGACATCACCGCCGCCAACGGCCAGAAGGTCCCCGGCTCCATCCTCTACACCGACGAAGCCGGCGGCAAGACCAATTACCTTCCTATCCGCGCCATCAGCGAGCTGCTGGGGGTGGAGATCGGGTATGATTCCGCAAGCAGGACGGTCCTGCTGGGGAAGCAGCCTGCACAGCCTGCCAATGGCGGCGGGGATGTGATCGACCTCCGAACCCCGACAACGGTGCCAGAAAATCCCCGGCGGGGAGACGCAGATCTCATCAAGAGCCGGGGCGGTACGATTTTGCCAGACGATGACCCGAAATCGTATCGCGGCTCTGAAAAAATGTTCAAGGATAAGGACGGGGAACTCCGGTTCGAGTACCTTGTTGGAAACCTGGGGGCCTTGGATGACTTGGACAAAAAGGTGGCGGAGCGGCACCTGGCCAACGGGGACTACCCCAAGAACAGCAAGGGCGAAAGCTATGGTCCCAAGCAGTTGGCCAGCTACGTGGGCTATATCCCGGACCTGCTCTATGTGGCCGAGGAAGGAGACCACCCCGCCGGATATTACCGGCAGTCCGAGAGAGCGGCCGCGGCGGCAAAGTTTGAAGGACTGTCCGAGGAGGAGTGCCCCCATACGTTAGGCATCCCCCTGTATGACTCCGAAGGCGGCGTGATCGGCTCGTACAACATCGGCTGCGCCGGGCACTTTTACAAGCCTGGCATGACCTTGGAGGAAGTTCTGGGGTCTGTTGAAGACGCTGTCGCGCGGGGGGAATGGTAATTACGGCAGTAGACCGTTCTTCTCGTGTAAACATATTTTGAAAGGAAAGGATCACATAGTATGAAAAAGACGAGACTGTTTTCCAAAATCACGGCGATGGCGCTCGTTGCCATCATGGCCTGCTGTATGGCTGCGTCCGCGTACCAGGGCTACGCCAACACGCTTTATGGGGACAAATACGGGTCCTATTACGCCTTCTCCTCCCTGTACGTGAACGGGACCAGGGTCGTCGGTGCCGCCTCTGTAAGGACCGCCGACTACACCAAGGTCCCCGCCGGGACGCTTGGATGCCAGGCTACCCTCGCTTATGTCGACAACGGCGAGGTCTTTTACCAGTCGAACGAAGCGAAAAACTCCTCCACAGATTACTTCTTTACCGTTCAAACTCCCTCCCGGCCGGCTCCGCGGGCTGCTTGCTCTGTCGGCTGGGCCAGCGTTGAGAACAGCCCGTATATCCGCCTGCGGACCTGCTATGAAGGAGACAACTATACTCGCTCCGCCGAAATGGAAAGCCAGTTGGCTGCGCTCGCCGAGAGGACGCTTACCGAAAATAACACCTACCCTGTTAACGCTGACGGTAAGACCTACGGCTCCATCCTTCTGGCCGATATGGTCGGCGAAAACCCGGACCTGATTGCCGCGGTCAATCAGGACAATGTGTCCGGCTATATCCGCCTTGAGGACATCACGATGCCTGCTCAGGCCAGGGCCGCATCCCAGACGCTTTCCCTGTACGATGTGGATGGCAATGTAATCGGTGACTTCGAGCGCGGAGAGGCCGAGATTGTTTCCGTTGGTGAGACCGACTTTGAAGCGGCACGGACCAATGTGGAGCATCTCTCCGGCCGGTAAATGGTGCAGACATTTGCCTGTATGCTTCGTGGCGCCGACCCCAGGGGTGCCGCAGACGTGACGGTTTCCTTGATGCAGTATAAGTAAGCCTATGCTTCCCTTACATCAGGCGGGGCCTGGATAGTCAGGCCCCGCCGGTTTCCTAAAGTAAAGAATCAGGAGGCTGTCCGGCAATGGAATTTGGCTACACGATCCCCCTGCAAAGGCATTTGAAAATAAAACTGCCGCCCCCTCAAACAGCATCGGCCCCATTTTTTTGCTGGGACGTTCATCTGCTGACTATCCAAAAGCGGAGAACGGCGCTGGCGATGAACCGCGCCAGCCGCTATTGTATCCTGCTCTATGGCATGGATACAGCGGACTGGAAGCGTCTGCCGGAGCTTGTGCAAGGCGAGATCCGGGCGGTCATCCTGCGGGAGGGGCTTTCGGAATTTGAAGCCACGCGGTATTTTGCCTTGTCCGGGCCGCTGAACATTTCCCAGTCCCTTGGTACGGAGTCCACCGCGGCACTGAACTGGGCAATGCGGACATTGCTTCAACATGCTTCCCTGCTGGATGACCGCCGCCTCTCTCAGCCGCAAGCCGCTCATATTATGAACAATAAAACCTACCACGCGAAAACACTCTCCAGGCGCGGAAGCCCAAAGGAGTTCTTCTTAATGAGCTTTCGGTGCTTATGAGAATCCGAGAAACGTCAAATTTTTTATCATAGAGGGCATTTTCATATGATTTCTGATACCCGCCTGCCTCGGGACCATAAAATTGACATGGTGAAAACCGCTGCCATCTGGAGCGTTGTGCTGTGTCATGTGGCCGCCGCTCCCTTTTCCGGAGGCGTGGTTGGAACTACGGCCTGGTACTCGGCTGTGCTTTGGACCAGTCTCGCGCACGCGTGCGTCCCGCTGTTTTTCATAATCGTTTTTTACTTTGCAGACATTGATATTTTTCAACGCTCCACTTTGTATTGGATTGATTGCAATTACCTCATATCCAGCGTTTTTGAAAAACGGAACAAAATAGCCATTTTGCCAATTGATTTTTGCCTGCACCCCATCTCTACATGATGGTTCGTAATATTCTATTGCAAAAGTTCCAACGAAACTTGTAGAAAATAATGTTTTTTTGAGGTTGCCTGAAATTTCAATAGAAGATGCTATGCTGGACCAGTTATCATCTTCATAGACGTCCGCACTTATAGTCCTATCAATTGTTTTGTTAATTCCATATGTGCTTAACCATACGACTATAAGAATTAGTACGCCAACAACTAAGAAAAACAATTTTACGTGTTTATTTTTCAAATGAAGTCCTCCTCACGATTTCGATGCAATGCCGCAGCTCTTCGGCATCGCGAAAGGCAAGATGCAGCACATCTATGAGAATCCGGCCGTCACTGGTGATAAAATAGTCAGCTACTCTATCCCAACGCCGGTCACAACCAGATCCCCATGCTCCAGGCCTGGCATGAACAAGCGCCAGCACTCTTCCTGGGAGGAAGCGTTGACAAAGCTCTCCAAGCACAACCCGTTGGAAAATGTGATGGTCAAATCGCAGCTGCCGCTCAGCCCGGCAGCGGTGACTGTGATTTGTGAACCTTCTGGGAATAAAAGTTTTGCCTTCTCGTCAAACAGGTTGTTCCCTTGCACATCCCAATTATCTTCATCTAAGACGTGCCTGCTGGCTGGAACAAACATATCCGCTGACCCCAGCTCTATGCCGCCGCTGCTGTTTCTGATTCTCCACGGGCAGTCCAGGTCCAAAGCAAACTCGCCCACTATTCGCTTCCGGCCCCGCGACTCTATCTCCACCGGCCGCCCAAAGTGAATCCAGCACATGGCGGCGGCCCGGCCGATCTTGCAGACGCTCTTGCCGACCAATTCCTCTGGCTGAATCATTTGACCACCAGCCCTTCCAAACCGCCCTCCCGCCGCTCCTTAACGGCAATCGAGCGGATGATGGCCTGATATTCGGCCCGCATGGCCTCCCGGGCCTCCGGCGAAAGGGCTTGCTCTATGAGGCAAAGGACCTCCATGGTTCCCTCCCCATCCCGGTAGACTTGGGACGCGATCTCGGCCTTCGCAGTCTTTCCCTGCATGGACGCCAGCATCGGCGGCTTCCTGCGGCGCTGGAAACGGAACGCGGAGAGCGGCCCGTACTGCTCCTGCCATTTCTCCAGAACCGCCGCCTTACTGAGTTCCTGATAACCGCTGTCGATCAGAAATGCAATGTGGCTTCTGGGAGCGTCCTCCAAAGTGAAAACCTGATAGGCGTCCGTGTGGCCGTCGCCGCAGTCTGCGAAGGCATCCGAAGGCCTTCAGAGACTATGCCGCCATGAATAGTCTCAAAAGACAGCGTTTCATTGGCGGGGATCTCCAGGCCGGGAGAGAACAGGGACAGGATTTCCGCCCCCATCTGAGCCGCAGGAGTATCTGCGGGAATCTCCAGAGGAGGCTGGTTCTCGGGCCAGACATACCCGCCGTCCGACTCCCGAATCAATTTGAAGGCCTCCAGAATGGGGCCTCTCTCCCAGAGATCGACGCATTGGAACTGACCGCTGAAAGCGCCGAAGCCACGGATGCCGGTGGCCTGCCAGAAGCGGCCCGCGCCCATATCCACCCTGGGAACAGGCGGGGCGGTTCTGGAGCGCTCCAGGGCGGCTAATATGGCCTCACCCAGAGCAGTCTCAGTGAAACCCTTCCTCAACACGGCGACCGGCTCAATGACCACCCGCATGGGCGTGTTCCCTACCGTGGTCTGCGGGCAGACGATGCAGCCAAAACCGGCGTTGTAGTAGACGTCCATAGCAAGCCCTCCCTGATTCAGACAATGCCGGAGCCGGAGTACGGTTTGGACACCCTTCCCGCCGCCTGGACGATAAAGGCGATATGCTCTCGGAGCTTGTATTTCCGCAGGTGTCGGACATCTCTGCTTCCGCCCAGGACCGGCAAGGGCGCGTAACCGAAGCATTCATCAAAGCCAAGTGGGCCTATAGTTTGGACAGCCTCCCGATACTGTGTCAGCTCCAGGAATCTGTCGTTGAAAACGCCGTCCGCCAGATCGCCCCAGAAGAATTTCAGCCCAGCGCAGACGCCCTCAAAGGTGCCGCTTTGGTAGTTGACAAAGCGGAGGTAGCGGCCCTTCTCCCAAGTCAGAAGCCCGGCAAAGGCGGTGGCGAACACGGGGATGGCGGAATCACCGAGGGCATAGGTATCCCGGAGCAGGTCCTGATACTCGTCCGGGTTGATGATTTTTAGACAGCCGTCCAGCAGGGTGCCGAAGCCATAGCCCCGCCAGACGTTCAGCAGTTCCGGCGGGAGGACGGAGCCGTATTTCCCGCACAGCGCGGCGGGAGCCGGACACTCTCTTTGAAAACTCTGAAACAGATCCATCACACCCTCCGGCAGTATTTTTCCATCAATTCACCAAAGCTCTTTCCGTTGATGATAATGGCGGAAATCATTTTCTTTCACTCGTTTCTGCGCCTATGCCATTCGTTCCAAAACGCTATATAAACATCAGTGTACAAGGGGCTACAAACGATATAAAGAAATATTTCAGATATGCAGAGTGGAAAAGTCAGATTTTCCTCTCTATTTTTATATACTCGCTGGTTGCGCTGATTGATGAAATCAAGCCGTCCGTGGCTTTCCTCTTATCTTCAAAACTGATATTCTCCCAGTCGTCCAGATAGCCGGACAGCAGATTAATCTGCTGCTGGGAAATGGTCTCCACGGATAAATCGGCAATCGCTTTTGTGATTTTCTGGCGGTGCGTGTCCAGTTCCTCGATTTTCCTGTTGGCGTAGGCAAGCAGGGTGGCGTTTGCCCCGGTCAGCGTATCAAGTAACTTTTCAATTTCCGCCTCCACCTGTGCCAGCTCCACTTGATAGGCGGTCAATTTCGGGTTGGCCTTTTCCTCACCGCCCCGAAGGTGTTTGAAATCTCGGAATTTCTCTCCCATAGCGGTAAAAATGAACTGCTCAAATTCCACTTTGCGGAGAGTGCCGCACCCCGGACAGCCCTTGTGGTCGGACCGCTTATTGCACCGGAGGTATTCATAGCCGGAAGGGTTGCGGGTAACTTTCAGGGCATAACCACATTTTCCGCATTTTACTTTTCCGGCCAGCCATGTGTTCCGGGCCTTCCTCCCGTTCTGGAAGGTGATGTTCGCCATGAGCTTTTTCCGGCATTTCAGCCAGGTGTCAGAGGAAACAATCCCTTCATGGGGAGCGATAACAAGTATCTGGTCTTTCAGGCTCCTGTCCTTGTCCTCCTTCACGTCCCGCCCCTGGTAGAGATAGCAGCCGTTTGTCCCGGCGAAGTCGGCGGCGTCATTGACGACTGCCGCCCCCTGGCTTTTGAAGAACTCATACAGTTCCAGGTCGGCCTGCGCGTATACCGGGTTGCGGAGCAGCTGGGAGAGGAAGGGACGGAACAGCGATTTCCCATGGACCTTGATGTCGTTTTCCTCAAAGTACCGGCTGATGTCCCCGAAGGAGGTCCCGGGCTCGGCGTACATCTCAAACATCAGGCGTACATGGTCGGCGGCTGCCGGGTCAGGCACCATCATTTTTGTGCGGATACCCTCAACCGTGGTCGGCTCCAGCCGGAAGCCGTAGGGGGCCTGGCCGCTCATGTGGAAGCCTTTCAGGCACCGGGAATAGTAGGCGTCTGTGACGCGCTTCTGGATGGTCTCCCGTTCCAGCTGGGCGAACACAATGCAGATGTTCAGCATGGCCCGCCCCATTGGGGTGGATGTGTCGAACTTTTCCGTGGAGGAAACAAACTCCACGTCGTACTCCTGGAACAGCTCCATCATGTTCGCAAAATCCAGAATGGAGCGGCTGATCCGGTCCAGCTTATAGACAATGACCCGCCGCACCTTCCCCTTGCGGATCTCGTCAAGCAGTCTCTGGAACTCGGGCCGGTCGGTGTTCTTCCCCGAATAGCCCTTGTCCTTTAAAATCATGCAGCTGCCGCCTTTCAGCTCATACTTGCAGAAGTCAATCTGGCTCTCAAGTCAAACACTTCGTACAGCTCTATGAGAACCTCCCGGATGTCCTTTGACTTATAGCCGCAGCTTTCCATCGCCTTGATGACATATCCGCGGCAGGCGTTGTTGCTCCATCTGGAGGGTGTGCTCTTTGACAACGAAACGGCGCAGGCTGTTTCAGCTATGCTGCCGCTGACGGTGGACCTGTGGCATCCTGCCCCTGGTTTTGCCCGTGCCTTTGACCTGCCGGAACAAATTCCTGATACAGCGGAGCGGACACGGAACTACGAGCGGGGTGGGCTGGCCTATTGGTATGAGGGACCCTCCGTAGCGATTTTTTATAGTGACCATCTGGAACAGACGATTGTGGAAGTGGTGACGATTGGGCGGATCACATCCGATATTTCCGTCTTTGAGGAATATGGCGGTTCCATAGCAACGCTTAACAAGGGCACACAGGCCATAGTATAAAGCGCAGAGAGAAAGATTTTCAGATTTTCCACTCAAACGAAACGCGGTTGCTGGTGGCCTGGACTTGAGAGAGAATGATGTCCGTCACCTGCCGTCGGTCATCAAAGTCAATCGTGTTCCAGTTCTCCAGATGGGCAGACAGAAACTCAATTTTCTGTGGAGAGATTGTTTCCGCGTTCAGTGCCGCGATTTCCTTTATCAGCCGTTGGCGGCTGGCGTCCAGCTCCTCGATTTTCCCGTTGGCATAGGACAGCAGAACCGCATTGGCTCCGGTCAGGGTATTCAGCAGTTTTTCAATTTCGTTCTCCACCTGGGCCAGCTCCACATTCAAGGCGGTCAGCTTGGGATTGACGGTCGTTGCTTTTGCGGTCAGGGTTTGAAATTCGGAGAGCTTCTTCACCATCTCCCCATAGACGAATTGCTCAAACTCCGCCGTCCGAAGCGTCCCGCAGCCCTCACAGCTTTTGTTATCCGCCCGCTTGGAACACCGAAGATACTGCGTCCCTGCCGGGTTGCCCACGCTCATAAGGGCATACCCGCAGCGCCCACATTTGATTTTTCCGGCCAGCCAGGTATTCCGGGCCTTACGCCTCCCTGGAACGTGATATTTGCCAGCAGCTTCTTCCTGCACCGCAGCCAGGTATCGGCGGAAACAATGCCCTCACTGGGAGCCAACACAAGGATCTGTCCGCGCAGGTCCTTGTTTTTTCGCTCCTGCACGTCCCGGCCCTGATAGAGATAGCAGCCGTTGGTCCCGGCGAAGTCCGCCGCGTCGTTGACTACCACCGCACCCTGACCCTTGAAAAATTCGTACAGCTCCAGGTCGGCCTGGGCGTAAATCGGGTTGCGGAGCAGTTGGGAGATAAAGCCCCGTTTCAATTCTTTGCCGTAAATCAGGATATTGTTTTCAGCAAAGTACCGGGCAATATCCCCGAACGACGTGGACGGCTCGGCGTACATTTCAAACATCAGGCGGGCAATATTCGCCGTGGCGGGGTCCGGGATCATCATTTTCGTGCGGATACCTTGGAGGGTGGTAGGCTCCAGCTTGAAGCCATAGGGGGCGGCACCGCTCATGTGGAAACCCCGCTGACACCGGGAATAGTAAGCGTCGGTTACTCGCTTCTGGATCGTCTCGCGCTCTAACTGAGCGAACACGATACAGATATTCAGCATGGCCCGGCCCATTGGGGTGGAGGTGTCAAACTTTTCCGTAGAGGAAACAAACTCCACGTTGTACTCCTGGAACAGTTCCATCATGGTTGCGAAGTCCAAAATGGAACGGCTGATACGGTCCAGTTTATAAACCACCACCCGGCGAATTAAGCCCTGGCGGATGTCGGCTAAAAGTTCCTGGAATTTTGGCCTGTCTGTATTCTTCCCGGAGTAGCCCTTATCTTGATAATCTTTGTGGTTCCCACCTCTTAACTCGTACTTGCAGAACTCGATTTGACTTTCAATGCTGATACTGTCCTTGCGGTCCACGGACTGTCTGGCGTAGATAGCGTCAATGCGATTTTCCATTGTTGGCTCCTTTCCGTACTGGAATGGAGCTGTCAACCTTTATAAGTATATTATACCAAAGACAGCCCCAGGGCACAAGGATGTGGGGAAACGCAGAAAGGCAGCACCCGAACAAGTGCTGCCCTTCAACCTTGCCCCACTTCTGGCCACGATGGCCAGAAGTCCAGCAAGGATAAATCCATTTCGATCCATGATTGCGCCGAATTTGCCACGCGCCCCGGCACAGGGGAGCATCCCAGACCGCCGGCGGCTCCGGCTGTCATAGCTCCGCAGGATTGCGAAGCTCCCCCGCAAGTCTATGGGAGGGCGTGAGCAAGTTTCATTATCCCCTGCGCTGTCGCCGCGCCCGGCTTGCCAGGGCCGGGTCAAAGGTTCGCGCTGATCTCTCGGCCCGCTTTCCTCACCTCCTCAAGCGGGATGTCCTGGCGGCGCGTCTTTTGTCGCTGTTCACGCAGGTTTTGTGCCTGGAATACTGTGTATTCAGTTGTCCTTGGTGCATAAGCCTCCTTGTACATCAGGCGGGTTAGGGGCTGTTTGTTGCTCCCTATCCGTAAAAATTTTTCAAAATTTCCACAAGATTTTTAACACCCCGGCGGATACTGTCGCAAATGGAACTTTCCACCACATTTTCAGCCTTAGCAATTTCAGACTTCTTCTTGCCCAGAATGTAGTGGGCATACACTCTCCGGGCCTGGATGGGCGGGAGTTGGTCAATGGCAGCGTAGAGGGCGGAGCGGTTTTCCTCGTCCAGAATGATTTCCTCCGGGGTCAGGGGCGGGAACATCACATCCGGCTCAAAGCCGGGGTCAACGTCCAGGGAGCACTCTTTATGTTCCCGCTTGCGGCGCTTGTAGCTGTCACACTGACGGCCCCCGGTAGAGAGAACGACGGCGATTTCGTCGGAAACTTCCAGAATGATATTCTCGGTCAGGTGGGGATAGTAGCGGTTCAATTTGATGGTTGTCATATGTAACCTCCATTTCGATATTGGTGGAAGGGGACAGATCGAAATGGAGGGGCGGGGAGCGACAGCCGGGGCCGCCCCTGGCCTCTGGATACCGTGTCCAGAGGCTTCGGAATAGAGAAACGCCCGCACAGCGCAAGGCTACACGGACGTACCGGGGCGACAGGATATTACAATTTTCGCAGTTGCGGCCAGGGCTTCCCTTTAGAAGGGGAGGGCTTTTTTGACTTATGTTGAGAAAGTAATAATGTAAAGTTTATCTCCAAACTTCCATCATACCGATCAAATTACATGAAAAACAGTCTTGTAATCTTTGCATAACTCTATAGAATGATTGACACAGATGCATTTACA
>NZ_CATMPS010000051.1:0-13340 GCF_950073225.1 uncultured Oscillibacter sp. | reverse complement strand
CCCTTCGACCGGGCTGGGACTGGAAAAGCGAGGAATTCATCCCCCAATATGGCCCTTTATTGGTCGTTTCCTTTACCTTTGTCTGTTTGCCTGGCTTTTACCGGCTTTAATCAGTGCTTCCCTAAGTGCTTTTTCAGAGTGGCAAGCCGCCGCATTCCCCTGCGGTCACACCGCCCCTGTGTCTTCACCAGACGCGTAGTCCTGGGTGAAGTCGGGGACGAATCGCACGGGGCACTGCTTATATTGCCGGGGCGTCATCTGGAACTTCCTGCGAAAGGTGCTGACAAAAGTGCGGTAGTCCGGAAAGCCGCAGTCCAGGGCGATGTCCAGCAGCGTCTGATCCGTGGCGCTTATGGCGGCCTGGGCCCGCTGGAGGCGCAGGTCCGTCAGGTGGTCCTTGAAGGTGGTCCCCAGGTATTTCCGGAAGAAGCGGCACAGATACCCCACGGACAGGTTCAGGTGCTCCGCCGCCGACTGGAGGGTAATGTTTTCCTGGTAGTGCCGGTTCATGTAGGCCAGCAGCTCCCGGCTCCGCTCTACGTGCCGGTTGGAGAGGGGCGTGTTGTGGGAGTCCTGGTAGTACGTCATAAGCAGGTGAAGAACGTTGAAAATCTCTGCGTTGCACAGCAGGTGGCAGTAGGGGTCCGCCCCCCGGCGCTCCCCCAGGTCCGCCAGCCGGTGGAGAGACTGGCGCAGCCGCTGATCGACGGCTGGGTTGGAGGTGTAGGCAAAGCGGATGCGGTCGATGTCGATGCCGTACTGGGACATGAACTCGTAGGGAAAAATCAGCGACACCCCCCGGGGATCGCTGTGGTTTTGGGGCGTGAGGCTATGGATGTCGCCGCTGTTGATGATGATCGGCGTATCCGGCATCAGGTCCATGACCCGCCCGCCGTACCAGAGGCGGCAGGGGGTATTGATGTAGTCGCAGATCTCCAGGCTCCGGTGCCAGTGATGGGCCACATAGCCCAGGCCGTCGGCGTGGAAGTAGAGCATGATGGGGTACTTTTTCGTGGGCAGCACAATCTCGTGATTGTAGACACCGCGGCTGTCGTCCATGGGGTTTCCTCCCTTCGGGGCTTTTTTTCTATTATAGAGCAAAAATCAAAAAGGTCAAGAATCGTAAGTTTTTTGGGCAAGAAACGAAAAGACAGCAGGCGGGGGGGGCATGTAATAATAAAAATCATAAAAATAAGAAGAATACGGAATATTACGGTTGGAGGAGGGGCTTATGAAGAGGCGGGATCTTATACCCCATGTGGTGTTCCTGGGGCCGGCGTCCGTGCTGTTTTTGCTGGCGGTGGTCATTCCCTTTGGGGTCAGCGTCTTTTACTCGCTGACGGATTGGAACGGCATCGGCAAGACATACCAGTTCGTGGGCCTGAAGAACTACATCGACGTATTCACCGGCAGGTCGCAGTTTTTGCATTCTGCTAAGTTCACCATCCTGCTGGGCCTGGCCGTGGTGGTGCTGACCAACGTGCTGGGAGTGGCCCTGGCGGCGCTGCTGTCCAACAGCTTCCGGGGAAGCGGCCTGTTCCGGGCGGTCTTCTTCCTGCCCAACACCATGGGCGGCGTGGTGATGGGCTACATCTGGCGCTTCCTCTTTTTGATGGTGGTCGGCGCCCTGGGGACCGTGTTCTCCTGGGAGATATTGCAGCTGCCTTGGCTGGGCACACCAGGCACGGCCTACGCCGCGCTGATCATCGTCAGCGTCTGGCAGGGGGCCGGGTACGTGATGATCATCATGATCGCGGCCCTCACCGGCATCCCCCAGGAATTGGAGGAGGCCGCCACCATTGACGGCGCCAATGGCTGGAGGATCTTCTGGCGGATCAAGATCCCTCAGTGCATGCCCTATATCATGGTGTGCCTGTTCTGGTCCATTGCCACCAGCTTCAAAATGTTCGACGTCAACGTGGCGCTGACCAAGGGCGGGCCCTACGGCACCACCACCTCCATGGCCCAGCAGATCTACAACGACGCCTTCACAGCCAACCGCTACGGCCTGGCCAACGCGGAGGCTATGGTGTTCTTTGTGATTATCTTCGCGGTGACGTTTCTCCAGATGTATCTGACCCAGAGGAAGGAGCGTGAGCTGCAGTGAAAAAACGGAGACAGTCCCTCCAGGCGGTAAAGTTCATCGTGGCCCTGGCGGCGGCGCTGCTGTTCTTTGCCCCCTTCGCCCTGGTGATCTTCAACTCCGTCAAGCCCCTGGACCAGATTATGACGGACCTTCTGGGCCTGCCCAGGACCGTGCAGCTGAGCAACTACCTCAACGCTTGGCAGGAGCTGAACATGGGCCGGGTGATGCTGAACACGATACTGGTGACTGGGATCTCCCTGGCGCTGATTTTGACCCTGTCGTGCATGGTGGCCTATTGGACGGTGCGGCACCCCACAAAGTACAGCCGCCTGTTTGAGAAGCTGCTGGTCTGCTCTTTGCTGATCCCCTTCGCGGCGGTGATGCTCTCCCTGGTGAAGACCATGAGCATCCTGCACCTGACGGACAGCCTCTGGGGCGGCATCATCACCTACTCCGGCATGGGCATCGCCTTCGGGACCTTCATGATGATCGGCGCAGTGAAGAGCGTGCCCCTGGAGCTGGAGGAGTCCGCCAAGCTGGACGGGGCCAACGTCTACCAGACCTTCTTCCTCATCGTGGTGCCGCTGCTGCGCCCCACGCTGCTGAGCCTCTTCGTCCTGGACCTCTTCTGGGTCTGGAATGACTATATCGTGGCGCTGACGCTGCTGAATACCAGCGACCTCATGACGCTGCAGCTGGCCATCAACAAGCTCTTCGGCCTGTACTCCAACCAGTGGGACGTGGCACTGCCCGCCATCGTCATCAGCATACTGCCCATCCTGGTGATCAATGTGGTGATGCAGAAGAAGATCGTGGCCGGCGTGGCCGCCGGCGCGGTAAAGGGCTAAACTGCTTGGGATATGCGGTTTACATTTAATTCATTTGAGGAGGAATTACGATGAAGAAAAAGGTTTTGGCACTGCTCACCTGCGCGATTCTCCTGCTCTCCCTGACGGCCTGCGGCGGCGGTTCCGGCAATTCCGGCGGCGGCGCAGGGGACGGCGGCAGCGGCTCCGTCAAGATCTCCATCTACCAGGACAAGTATGAGATTGACGCCGCCCTGAAGGCGGCCTGCGAGGCCTACACGGCCCTGCACCCCGAGGTGACCTTCACGGTAGAGTCCTCGTCCTCCGGCGACTTCTACACCCAGCTCAAGACCATGTTCGCCAGCGGTCAGGGTCCCGACATCTTCTCCACCAAGGGCAGCGAAGACATGCGGACTATGGTGGAGTACATGGCGGATCTCAGCGGCGAGAGCTGGGTGAAGGACCTCTCCGCGGCGGCGGTGGAGGCGGGCAGCATCGACGGCGCCATTTACGGTTTTCCAATCTCCCTGGAGAGCTACGGGTACCTCTACAACAAGGACCTGTTTGCCCAGGTGGGCATCGACAGCGTGCCCCTGACCCTCGGCGATCTTGAGGCGGTCTGCGAGAAGCTCCAGGCGGCGGGGATCACTCCCATCTCCTCCAACTACGCCGAGTGGTACCAGTCCGGCATGTTCAAGTTCTCCGCTGTGATCTCCCGGCAGGCGGATCCCATGGCCTTCATCCAGGCCCTGAACGACGGCTCCGCCACTCTGGCGGGCAACAAAGAGGTGGAGAACCTGGCCAAGTGGATTGACATTGAGAAGACCTACTCCGCCAGCCCCTTGAACACCGACTTCAACACCGAAGTCTCCGACTTCGCCACCGGCAAGTGCGCAATCATGCTGGGCGGCTCCTGGAGCCAGTCCTCCCTGGACGACATCGACCCCAACCTGAACGTTGGCATGTTCGGCCTGCCCCTCAGCGAGAATGCGGCGGAGACCATGATTTACACCAGCTGCTCCCCCTTCTGGAGCGTCAACAAGGACTCCGCCAACGCGGAGGTATGCAAGGACTTCCTCAACTGGCTGGCCACCTCTGAGGAGGGCCGGAACTACCTGGGCAACGAGTTCAAGCTAATCCCCGGCTTCGCCAACGTTTCTGTCACGGCGGAGGCCATCGGCGCCCTGGGCGTTGCCACCCAGGAGTGCATGGAGAGCGGCGAGACCTACGGCATCTTCAGCTCCTTCTTCCCGGACGGCGGCGCGGAGCTCTTCGGCAACACCATCAACAAGTATGCCGCCCTGGGCATGTCGGTGGAGGAGTTCGGCCAGGAGCTGCAGGCGGACTGGGAGAGCGTGCGGTAAGCCCCCGGCACCGGCGGCACTGCCTATGAAACCTGCCGCATGGCCGCTTTGCGGCCTCTGCGGTGACTATGAAATGAAAATAGCGGGCCTGCTCCCCCTGACGGGCGGCGGGCCAAAGGGAGGGAAGACGGGAGCGGTAAGCATCGCTTCCGTCTTTTCCCCGCAGCAAAGCAAAGAAACAATGGAGGGACATTATGAATATTCAAGAGATTCTGTCGAAGTTGAGCGTGAGAGAGAAGGCCGTCCTGTGTGTCAGCGGCGACCAGCTCTGCACCGCAGCGCTGCCGGACCGCGGCATTCCCCGGCTGGTGATGACGGACGGCACCACCGGCGTCCGCATCCTCAAGACGCCGCCCACGCCCCCCGAAAAAGCCCAGTTCCGCACGGCCATCAACGCCTCCTTCGACTCCCCGGAGGCCCTGGCGGTGACGGAAGAGGCCACCTGCTTCCCCGCGGGCTCCAGCCTGGCCTGCTCCTGGGACCCCTCCCTGGCGGAGGAGATCGGGGCGGCCGTGGCGGCGGAGTGCAGGGCCCTGGGGGCCGGGGTGCTGTTCGGCCCGGGGCTGAACACCCGGCGCAGTCCCCTGGACGGGCGGGGCTTTGAGTACTACTCCGAGGACCCGGTGCTGGCCGGCGACATGACTGCGGGCTATGTCAAGGGCCTCCAGGACCACGGGGTGGGGGCCTGTGTGAAGCACTTCGTCTGCAATAACTCCAATTACATGCGCACCATCTACGACAACATCGTGGAGGAGCGGGCTCTGCGGGAGATCTTCCTGGCGGCCTTCGAGCGGGTCATTAAAAAGAGCCGCCCCGCCTCGGTGATGGCCTCCTACAATCTGATCAACGGCACCCACGTCTGCGAGAGCCGGCGCCTTCTGACGGACATCCTCCGGGACGAGTGGGGCTATGAGGGCATGATCATCTCCGACTGCGGCGCCGTCAAGGACCACCTGAAAGCCTTCCGGGCCGGCCTGGATTTTGAGATGCCCCACAGCAAGATCGCCATAGACAAGCTGGTGCGGGCCGTGGAGAGCGGCGAGATGGCAGAGGCGGAGCTGGACGGACACTGCCGCCGGGTGCTGGAGGTGGTCCTCCGCTACGCCGAGCCGGAGGCGGCACCGGTGGACTTCGCGAAGCACCACACCCTGGCACGGGACGCCGCCGCCCGGTGCGCCGTGCTGCTGAAAAACGAGGCGGAGCTGCTGCCCCTGTCCGGGGAGAGCGGCGGGTCCATCGCGGTCCTGGGCAGGTGGGCCCGGGAGCCGGTGTTCCAGGGGACCGGCTGCGCCATCGTCAAGGCCAAAATGCAGGACATCCCCCTGGAGGAGATCCGTGCCCGGACCTCCCGCCCCGTGGTGTACGCCGAGGGCTACAACGACACCAAGATCCCCGACGAAGCCCTGCTGGCCCAGGCGGAGGCGGCGGCGGCCCAGGCGGAGTGCGCGGTCGTGTTCGCCGGGGCCATGCTCCCCCCGGAGACGGACGACTACAACCGCCCCACCATGGACATCGAGCCCGCCCAGGAGGCCCTGATCCGCCGGGCAGCGGCGGTGAATAAAAACGTGATTGTGGTGCTGATGAACTGCGAGTCCGTGGTCATGCCCTGGATTGACGGTGTTCGGGCGGTGCTGGACATGTGGTACTGCGGCCAGGGATGCGGTGCGGCGGCGGCACAGCTGCTGTTCGGCGAGCGCAGTCCCGGCGGAAAGCTGCCGGTCACCATGCCCCGGCGGCTGGAGGACTGCCCGGACTACCTGCACTTCCCCGGGGAGAACCACCGCCACCTGTACGGAGAGGGCATCTACGTGGGATACCGGTACTACGACAAAAAGCGGGTGGAGCCCCTGTTCCCCTTCGGCCACGGGCTGTCCTACACGGCCTTCACCTATTCAGACCTGCGGTTCTCACAGGACCATCTGGCGCTTCCGGGTGAGGTGGAGGTGTCCTGCGGCGTCCGCAATACCGGGGAGCGTCCCGGCAGCGAGGTGGTGCAGCTCTACGTGGGCGACGGCCACGCCCGGCTGCACCGTCCGGTGCGGGAGCTAAAGGCCTTCCGGCGGATCGACCTGGATCCGGGCGAGGAAAAGACGGTGACCTTCACCCTGGGAGAGCGGGACTTCGCCTACTATGACCCCGCCTTCTCGGACTGGGTAGTGGACTCCGGCGCCTTCCGCATCGAAATCGGGTCCTCCTCGGCGGACATCCGCCTTGGGGGGGAGTTTCCGGTGGAGAGCGGGCGGGTCCGTTGCCTGCCCGCCACCCCCGACGGACACTACCTGGAGCTGCTCCGGGACGAGCGGGCGGCCCAGGCCCTCTTCGACTGTCTGGTGGAGTGGGATCTTCTAGAGCGGGAGGAGATCACGGATGCGTTGCGGCAGAAGCTCACCAACAGCTTCTGGGGCCTGGCCCAGCATCTGGATCTGCTGGTGCCCTGCCAGGTGACGGAGGAGATGGTCCAAGAAGCCGTCCGGAGGATGAACGAGGCCCAGGGAACATAAGGAGGAACACGCACATGTCTGTACAGATCCTACACGGGGACATCGCCTACTCGGAGAGCCCTCAGGCGCTCAGCATTCATGAAAACGCCTATATGACGGTGGAGGACGGCGCGGTGCGGGGCATCTGGCCCCAGGTGCCGGAGACCTATGCCGCCCTGCCGGTGACGGACTACGGGCGGGGCCTGATCATCCCGGCCTTCTCCGACCTCCACATTCACGCCTCCCAGTTTCTTCAGCGGGGCGTGGGGATGGACTGTCTGCTCTTCGACTGGCTGGAGCGCTATACCTTCCCCCAGGAGTCCAACTTCCGCGACCCGGCCTACGCCGAGGCGGTGTACGGTGCCCTGGTGCGGGAGCTGCTGCGCCACGGCACCTTCCACGCCAGCCTCTTCACCACCATCCACTACGACGCTTCGGACTACCTCTTCTGGGCCCTGGAGAAATACGGGATGCGGGCCTTTGTGGGCAAGGTGAACATGGACCGGAACTCCCCGGACTTCCTGCGGGAGTCTACAGAGGAGTCCCTGCGGGAGACGGAGCGGTTCGTCCGGAATCACGCAGGGAACGGCCGGGTGCAGCCCATCCTGACTCCCCGGTTCGCCCCCACCTGCTCCGAGGGGCTGATGAAGGGCCTAGGGGAGATCGCCGCCCGGTACGGCTGCGGCATCCAGACCCACCTGTGTGAGTCCCGGGAGGAGGTCACGACGGCGCTGGAGCTGTATTCCTCCTGCGGGTGTGACGCCGAGATTTACGCCCGGGCGGGGCTGCTGGACCACGGGCCCTCCATCTTTGCCCATGTGATCTTCCCCAGCCCGCGGGACAAGGAGCTGATGCACCAGGCAGGCAGCGTGGCGGTTCACTGCCCGGACGCCACCATCAACATCACCGCGGGGATCATGCCTGCGGCCCGCCTGGCGGAGGAGGGCCTCTCCATCGCCCTAGGCACGGACGTAGGCGGCGGCCACGGCATGGGGATCTACCGTCAGGCAGCCCGGGCGGTGCAGGCGTCCAAGGTCAAGGAGTTCTACGAGCCGGAGAACCGGCGCCTTACCTTCCCGGAGGCGTTCTACCTAGCCACCGCCGGGGGCGGGCGATGCTTCGGCCCGGTAGGGACCTTCAAGGAGGGAAGCCGGTTCGACGCCCTGGTAATCCAGGGGGTGGAGGACCCCGGTTTCCCCATGGCCCCGGCGGAGCGGCTGGAGCGGTTCTGCTACATCGGAGATGACCGGAACATCACGGCGCGGTACATCGACGGGGCAAAGCTGAATCTCTTTGACGGGAAGTAAAGCATGAGGCGGCAGGATTGCTGATGATATATACCCTCTCATAACACACCTGTCGGTTGGCGTACCTTGCAGGGAGCGCCAGCGGATACCCGTCAAGATAGTCCAGCATATCCCCAATTAGCAGACTGCTCCGAAACTCGTCCAGACATAAAACAGGCTCCTGGGCATATCGGTCAAACGGGTGGTTGTAGTCTGTCACCCGGTAGACACTGGAATAGCCGTGGGCCTCCATAACCCCCCTGGCCTGTGCACTTGGCCTTGCTGTAATTTCATTATAGCAAATGGCTAATTTGCACACGTCTAAGCGTTTTGTTACCCACGTATATCTACACGTCTACCGCAAAACGGGAATGTATACTCACACCAGCGTGTCAATATCGGAAATTTGCACAAAAAAAGAGGGGCCCGGTTAGGGGCTCCCTGATGTTGGCGTGTTTGGATAGCGGGTGGTGTGTGTCGAAATGCACATGGAGAGTTGGGGTGTTGATGGATTTGATGTGAGTGTATAGTAAAGGCAGTTGGATTTACTAACTGCCTTTACTGGTTGTAGATATTAGTATTTTGCTGTTTAGTTTCCTCCGAGGCCTCCTGCTTGGATAGTGCCGGTGATTCCTTCGGATGCTTCTTGATTCTTTTTAATGTCTGCTTGTTTTTGTTCTTCGGTACGGGTATCTACGAATATATTGGAATAGTCACCTGCCCATGGATTATAGCCTGGGGTGGGGCCTTGGGTGTCTGTAGACGTTTGTTGCTGACCTCCGCCCTGTGGGGTAGTACTCCCGCCACTGGGTTTGCTAGTCTGCTGTTGCTGAACTACGGGCTTTGTGGTGCTTAAGTATTTGTTGCTCACATAAACTAAACTGCCATCACTTAATTGTATGCGGCTCCAACCTTCTGCTTCTGCTGTTCCAATGCCTACACGGGTTACGCTGTCACTTTTGTTGAGGGAACCCACTTTGTCATGCGCTGTACTCGGACCACTGCGTAAATTCACCGTTCCTGTGGCATAGACTGTCTCGTTGACCTCTGTGAATAACTGCACCTCGTCCTCTTGGGATTCTGTTTCCTCCGGGGGCTGGGTGTCCTCGGTTTCAACGGGGGCCGCCGGGGTCTGCTCGGGTTTAGGCTCTGGGGCTGTGTCCTTGATTGGTTCGGGGGCTGCGATTGGCTCCGGGGTGGATGTGCTGGGGGCGGGGTCTGTGGGTTGCTCTGCCTTGGGCTGACCGCAAGCCGTTAACGATAAAGCAAGGGCCAGAGCAAGAGCATATATGAGCATCTTTTTCACTGTGATTCTCCTTCCACATTATTTTTCGTTCTGTCTCAACGGTCTGGTCCTTGGGGGGGGTTCTTCCCGTCCCCCATGGGCTTTGCCCGGGACCGCCGAGACAACAAAAGCGGCGCAGGGTTTTGCTATATCCCTACACCGCCGAAAGCTAAACACACATTCCCATTTTTCACGCTTGAATAAACCGTGATTATTTGATAAAATGGGGACGGCGCAGTAATCTGCTGTGTGGGAGGTCATCTCTCCTGCATAGGGGTGTGGGGTGCTGGAACACTTCACGCCCTGCCTTTATTTGCTTCTGCTGGCTCTTGCTTCATTATAGCCAATAGAGGTAAATTGCGCAAGGGATTTTTGTATTGTTGTTGACAAAGTGACGCGTGAGCGTGTCGGCGGCTGAGTGGCCCGCCACGGCTGGCAGCTGGGCGGTTGTCGGCGGCTGGACGCAAGGCGGGGTTAGCGGTTGGTCCCGCTCCCTGGCAATTCCCCGCCGTTAGGCTGGCGGTATAGGGGAAGCTGGCACCCGTGGGAATTGCCGTCGCTGTGATGGTCTGCGGACCATGGGCTTTTAAGGCGGGGACGCTGGACAGCATGAAAAAACAGGGGGCCGGGGCTGGCTCCCTGCTTCTTCTATCTTTTCTGTGTTCTCCGGGCTGGTGTTAGAAAGTGCCGTGTGGGGGCTGTCCCTGTTTTGGTTCCTTTAAGTTGGGCATACCTCCCCCGGACACTTCGAAACAATGATCGACCCCAGATGCGACTGCATCGGCGTAGGCGTGACCCAGTACGACGGTATCACCTACTGTTATATGTTCGTCGGGATACCCAACAGCGTCAACTTCTATGCATAAGCGAATAGTACTCAAAGAGGGCCGTCCATGGAGCTGAATGGCCCTCCCCCTCGTGGTGGCAGAAAACAGATTCCAGATAGGAGAATATGATACCAAGAAGCTCAAATTTCCTGTTCAGATATTGTGTAACAGAAAACAATGAAAAGTTGCCATCTTATTTTTATGATAATCCTCTAAAATTGGGAGCAAATAATTGTCAATAGGACCAATAAAAGGGCCCCGCGGTTGCGTTTCGGGGCCGGGTCTGCTATAATAACAGCAACCTTTAAATTTTTCAGAGGGGCCGCCGGAGGCGGCGGTCTCCCAACAGAGAATAGAGAGAAGCATGGATAAAAATGAAGCACTGGGGCGCTTTTACGCACATAACCGCATCAATATTACGGCTGCCAGCGACCCTGCGGACGGAAACTATGACCCCCGCATCGCCGGGCTGTCCGACCAAGTGGACAGGTGGCTGGCCCGCATTCCCCCTGAGAACCACGACCTTCTGCTCACCCTGCTCAGCCGGTATCATTATCTGACCGAACCCGTGTGCCAAAGCCGTTATGTCAGGCTCGTGGAGCTTCTAAAGGAGCGGATTCAGGGAAGATGCTCCCTGAACCAGGTTTTATTCCTCATTGTGGAGCCCAGATCCGGAACCGCCTCAGGCGGGGACAACGTGAGCAGCGACCTGCGCAAACGCAACTATCCGGATGTGACGAAATCCCAGATTATCCGGGTCCAGTCCAAGCTGACGAAGAAGCGGCTGAGGGATTTTCGGGCGGTGGTCTTTGTTGACGACGTGCTGGGCAGCGGAATCACCTTGTGGGGAACCATCGCCGGCTTCCGTGCCCGATTTCCCTCCTTATTCCAGGACGGGACAATGCTGTTCTACTCCGGTATCGTCTTGCGGGAGGAGGGCGTCGAGCATATCGACGACAATTGCCGCAGCGAGAAAATCACCGTTATGCCACTGCTTGATTCGGAGTGGTATGAGGAGCCCGCCTTTCCCAGGGGCTCCGCTGAATTCAAAACGCTAGACAGATTCGAAAGGCTGGTGGGATATTATATGGTTACCGACCCCCAAAAGTCGTTTTTTATGGGTTTTTGTAAAAACCGGCTGCTGGTATCCCTCCACTACAACACCCCCAACAACACGTTAAGCAGCTTTTGGCGTGACACTCCGGACAACGAGCCCCCCTTCCCGAGGGACGGTGATCAGCCTCCCAAGCGGCCCATTCCCACCGAAATGCGGGAGCAGACCCGACAGACTCTGTCCGGCGCTTACGCCTTTGGCATGGACAAACTGGAGAAGCGGCATGGATAAGCTGAATTTTTTGGACTATCTCATTTTGGACGATATCCGGCAGTGCGGCGTATTGCGGGATGTGGAGCTGTCCCGGCAGCTGGGGTGTCCCAGAGGTCTGCTGCTGGACCGGCTGGAGCTGCTGTGCCAGGCGGGATACGTCCAGCCCACGGGGTCGGAATACCGGCTCACCCGGGAGGGACAGGAGCAATGCGTTCCCCTCAACTATTTCCATGCGCCGGCGGCATCCGCCTCCCAAACGGAGGAGGAGTTCGACTGGACCCCCCTCTATCTGCCCCAGCCGGGATGGCTGGATGAATGAAGCTCATAGGCCCGGAGACGGTTAGCCAGGGGTGTATTCGCCCCGTGGGAAACGGCACTAACTCCGCAGGTCTGCGGCAGGTCGAGAAATCGGAGTGTTTCTCGACCTGCCGTGACCCTCGGGTGCCGATTTCTCGACCTGCCGCAGACCTGCGCGCCATAACGAGGATTATATTTTATAGGTGTTTATTTAAATTCGTAGCTGTCTCCGGGCTGATTGAGAAAGAAACGCATGAAAAAGGGATTGGGAACTGAATGGAACAGATAACAGCTCAGGACTATCTGCGGCGTCTCCAAACCGCTATGGAGGAAGAGGAACGGGCCGAGGAGGAAATCAACGCATGCTGCGCTTACACCTCCCGGCTGTACGGTAAGGGGTTGCCCGTTTTGTTTGACGGGGAGCAGGTAAAAACGGTACTGCGCCTAAAGGATCTGGACTGGCGGCAGGCCTACCACTCCTTTTTCCTCCCCCAGCGGGGGAAGGTGCGCACCATCACCGCCCCCAGTCTCCCCCTAAAAAGGCGGCAGAGATGGATTTTGTCCACCATTCTCTCCCAGCTGGAGCCCTCCCCCCAGGCCCATGGCTTTGTCCGAGGCCGCTCCATCAGAACCAACGCGGAGTTCCATGCCCGCCATTCCTACGTGCTATGCCTGGATATCCAGGACTTTTTTCCCTCCATCCCCCAAAACGCTGTAGAAAAAGTATTTCGGGAGGCGGGATACTCCCATAGCGCCGCCGCCGCTCTGGCGGAGGTCTGCTGTTATGAGGGGGTACTGCCCCAGGGCGCACCCACCAGTCCCACCCTGTCCAACCTTGTCTTTCGGGAGCTGGACAGCCAATTGGCGGCGGAGGCCAGCTGCGGAGGGATCACCTATTCCCGGTACGCCGACGATTTGACCTTTTCCGCCAACTGTGACCTGGGTGCCTTCCCGGACCGAGTGGAGGAACTGCTTAGAGCACAGAAATTTTCCCTCAACAGGGAAAAAGTCCATTTGTATGGCCCCGGTACCCCAAAAAGGATCACCGGACTGGTGGTGCAAAACGGCACCGTTCGGGTCCCCAAAGCCTTCAAGCGCAAGTTGAGACAGGAAATATACTACTGCAGGAAATTTGGTGTACTAACCCATTTGGAGAATGTGAAAGCGGAGAAGCATATACACTATCGGGAATATCTCTACGGCAAGGCGTATTATATCCATATGGTAGAACCTGAGGAAGGAATGCGCCTCCTGGGGGAGTTGGACAAAATCAGATGGCCTTATTTCTAACCCATACCACTCAAAAACCTCTAGAAAGCAACCATCTTCTCTTTGGTAACAAAAAAGAGGAGATAGTTTGTATTTTCTTCTTTCCCCAGCATAGAGAGAATACAGTTTTCATGAAACGGCAGGGTCTTCAACCTGGCAATCTTGGCAGACTGAAAAACGTACCGAGGGGTCGAAAAAAGTGCAGCCGGCTAAGGATTTGTCAAGCATAAAAATTCGGAAAGAGTTGAATAGAGCAGAGAGGAAAATGAGTACAGGAACCCACGCCCACCGCAGTGGGCGGTCAGGAAATATG